>JAZQSD010000052.1:0-16618 GCA_045629925.1 Eubacterium sp. | reverse complement strand
AGCATCGGTGGCGGACCTATTGAATATGAAGCGATTCAAGATGCTAGACAGTGCGAAACTGTAATGATAAAGGAATATTATCTTACAAATGAAGACAGCCAGGGATTAGGTATGGTCTGCGGTGGAAGTAATAAAGTGCTTTTTATCCCCCTGGATTAAATTAAGGAACACATATACACAAAGGAGAGACCTTAATGTTTACGATGAAAAATTATGTGCAGGCAGCTAGTTTGCAAGAAGCTTATCAGCTCCGCAAAACAAATAAACAAAATATTATTCTAGGAGGGAATCTCTGGCTAAAGATGGGGAACAGACAGGTGCAGACGGGAATCGATCTGTGTAATCTGTCATTGGATACTATCGAAGAGGATACGGAAGAGTTTCGCATTGGGTGCATGTGTTCGCTAAGAGATCTTGAAACAAATGATTCTTTGAATGTTGCTTTTAACGGTAGCATAAAAGAGGCATTGCGACATATTGTAGGTGTTCAGTTCCGAAATACTGCAACTGTAGGCGGCAGTGTATTTCCACGGTTTGGTTTTTCAGATGTGCTTACAGTTTTGTCCGCATTAGATACATATATTGAACTGTATAATGGTGGAATTGTACCAATCAAAGAATTTCTAAATCAATTGCCAGATGATGATATTCTGGTAAGAGTAATTATCAAAAAAGATAACAGAAAAGTTTCCTATCAGACAATCAGACAGACAGAAACAGACTTTGGTATTCTTAATTGTGCGATTTCAAAAGTAGAAGATTCTTATACGATTGTTCTTGGAGCCACTCCACATAAGGCTAAAATTGTTAAGACTACAGCTTTTTCAGAAGAAATGAGTGAAGAAGATAAAGATGCGAAGATCAATCAGTTGCTAGAAGAGTTTCGTTTTGGCTCTAATATGAGAGGCAGTGCAGAATACAGAGAAGCAATGGCAAAAGTGCTGATAAAAAGAGCCTTGGCTGAACTTGCGTAGTAGAGGTGACCTATGAAAATTGAACTAATTTTAAATAATAAAAAAATTCAGGATGAGATTGATCCAAATATGATGCTCATTGATTTTGTCAGAGCCCACGGCATGAAGAGCGTGAAGCGCGGCTGTGATACTGGAAATTGTGGGTTGTGTACTGTCTGGGTCGATCAGCGTCCGGTTCTTTCCTGTTCTACGCTGGCGGTAAGAGTCAATGGAAAAAATGTTACAACTTTAGAAGGCGTACAGGAGGAAGCTGAAGCATTTTCTAAATTTTTAGCAGAAGAAGGTGCTGAACAGTGCGGTTATTGCAGTCCTGGATTTATTATGACAGTGTTGGCGATGAAACGAGAATTGCCACACCCAACATTTGAAGAGATGAATGAATACCTGTTAGGAAATTTATGCAGATGCACAGGTTATCAGTCTCAGTATCGAGCCCTGGCAAAATATTTTGATATTCAGGAGGGCGTTTCATATGAATGATAAAAAATACGTTGGACAGCCAATTGTAAAAAAAGATGCAAAGACGTTACTTTCTGGAAAACCAGTATACACGGATGACATTGCGCCAGAAAGTGCATTGGTTGTTAAGCTAAAACGAAGCCCTCATGCTTTTGCGAAGATTAAAGATATTGATATTTCAAAAGCACAGCTTGTGCCTGGAATCGAGATTATCATTACCTATAAGGATGTTCCTAAAAAACGTTTTACATTGGCAGGTCAGTCTTTTCCAGAATTCAGCCCTTATGACAGATTGATATTAGATGAGTACGTGCGTCATGAAGGTGATCCGGTTGCTATTGTTGCAGGAAAAGATCAGGCTTGCTGTGAAAAAGCAATTAATCTTATTGCTGTAGAGTATGAAGTTTTAGAGCCAGTCCTTGATTTTAAAACAGCTCTTGATAATAAGATTTTAGTGCATCCGGAAGATGATGTGATCTGTCTAGAAGATTTAGGTACAGATACCAGAAGAAATATTTGTGGAACTGGTCAGCATTCAAAAGGTGATGTTGAAAAAGTTCTCTCCCAATGTGAATATGTTGTAGATGAGAAATATCATATAAAATCTGTGAATCAGGCCATGATGGAGCCTTTTACAGCATTTACTACGATAGATGCTTATGACAGATTAGTGATCACAAGTTCTACACAGATTCCGTTTCATGTGAGACGAATTGTTGCCACAGCGTTAGATATTCCAAAAAGCCAGGTAAGAGTGGTAAAACCTCGTATTGGCGGGGGCTTTGGAGCAAAACAGACCGCGGCCTGTGAATTGTATCCTGCAATTGTTACACTGCTTACCAAAAAACCAGCGCATATGATCATGACAAGAGAAGAGTGCTTTACAGCAGGCGCTCCGCGTCATGAAATGGAAGTTCATATTCGTTTGGGAGCAGATAAAGAAGGCAATTTTAAAGCAATTGATATTGAAACCTTGTCAAACACTGGGGCATACGGTGAACATGGCCCTGCAACGGTTGGGCTTACAGGAACGAAACCAATGTCTATGTATCAGGGGTTTGAAGCCATTCGTTTCCGCTATAATGTAGTGTATACCAACCAGGTTTCTGCAGGTGCATTCCGAGGTTATGGAGCTACCCAGGGGCTTTTTGCCATGGAGTCTGCGGTGAACGAGCTTGCCCACAAACTGAATATGGATCCGATCAAGCTTCGTGAAAAGAATATGGTACACGTGGGAGACGCATATACATATTACTACGGTCAAACATCAAGTTCTTGTAATCTTGATAAATGTGTTGCCAAAGTAAGGGAAATGATTGACTGGGACAACAAATACCCTTGTTATCAGATCGGTAAAAATAAAATCCGCGCCGTTGGCATGGCAATGGGTATGCAGAGTTCAGGCATTACTGATTGTGACGTGGGAAGTGTTCAGCTCAAATTAAATGATGAAGGATTTTATACCTTGATGGTGGGCTGCACGGATATGGGAACCGGATGCGATACAATCTTGGCACAGATGGCGGCAGATTGTCTGGGATGTGACATGGATAAGATTGTAGTTCACGGTGTTGATACTGATATTTCTCCATATGATAGTGGTTCATACGCATCCAGTACCACTTACGTAACAGGTACAGCTGTAGTAAAAGCATGTGATACCATGATAAAGAAGATTATTTCAGCTTCAGCAAATATTTTGAACGTAGAAAAAGATGCATTGTCATTTGACGGGGATAAAGTATTTTTGGCAGAGGATGAATCTGTTTCAATCACTTTAGAAGACCTTGTTACGGCATTGCAGATGGGAGCTCAGGAAGTGCTTTTCGCACAGGCATCTCACACATCACATGTTTCGCCTCCACCTTTTATGGCTGGCGCAGCAGAAGTGGAGATCGATCTGGAAACTGGAAAAGTAACACCTGTTAATTACGTGGCTTGCGTAGACTGTGGAACCGTCATAAATGCAAATCTTGCAAAGGTTCAGACAGAAGGCGGCGTAGTTCAGGGAATTGGAATGGCGTTGTATGAAGATGTAGTATATAATCAGAACGGGAAATTGATCACCCGCAATCTGATGCAGTATAAGATTCCGTCCAGAATGGATGTTGGAAGAGTGCAGGTGGCATTTGAAGAAAGTTTTGAGCCATCAGGACCTTTTGGCGCCAAGTCCATAGGTGAAATTGTTATTAATACACCGGGACCAGCCATCGCAGATGCTGTTTATAATGGTACTGGTCTTAGATTCAGGACGCTTCCAATTACTTCAGAACAGATATTTATGGGATTGCAGAAAAAGTAAGCTTTCTTGTGGATATTGTAAATTAAATGTGCTATACTGAACCGAGAAAAAAGTACGATTAAGGAAAAAATATAATGAATTGGTTTATTGATCTGGTTACAAACCCATTTTTTATGACACCTGTTATTGCGTGGTTTATTGCGCAGGTGATCAAGACAATTATTCATGCGATTGTGAATAAGAAGATCGACTGGTCCAGAATGGTGGGCGATGGAGGAATCCCAAGTTGTCATTCTGCAACGGTATCTTCCCTGGCATTTATCTGTATCCTTGCATTTGGTACACATTCATTTCAGGCAGCGATCAGTTTGATCCTTGCGATCATTGTTTGTCATGATGCTATGGGAGTTCGCCGTGAGGCTGGCAAGCATGCCAAGATTTTAAATTTAATGTTGAAAAACAAGAAGACAGATGGGGAAAACACATTGATTCAGGAAAAACTGAAAGAATTTGTTGGACACACACCGGTAGAAGTTTTTGCAGGGGTTGCAGTAGGTATCGGTGTTGCTATTGTAATGTTTTTTGTTTTCTTCTAACATACGTAATTTCATTTCCAGGAGGGTCGTTGATTCTCCTGGAATTTTTTGAGGTAAAAGGATGAAACCGCATATTATATCTATTGATGGCAAATGCGGAAGTGGTAAAAGCACTTTATCTGCTTTGCTAAAAGACAAGATAGATTGCAATGTTGTGCATATGGATGATTTTTATCTGCCGTTTTCTGAAAGGCATCCAGATTGGGAGATGATTCCTGGCGGCAATATGGATATGCTTCGTATCAGAGAGTCTATCTTAAAACCTGCAATTTTAGGAGAAGAAATTGTATATCAAAAATATTTTTGCAGAGAAGACAGATTGTTTGATCCTGTTGTTGTGGCTCCGAAACCATTCTTAGTTGTGGAAGGAAGCTATTCTCAGCATCCGACGTTAACGGAATTTTATGACAAAAAAATATTTTTGACATGTTCAGAAGAAACCCAGAGAATAAGATTAATCGATCGCGAGGGAGACCGTTTTCGTTTTTATGAGCAGCGATGGATACCTATGGAAGAACGCTATTACAAGGCCTATGCAATACGAGAACATGCAGATCATGTTGTTGAAACAAAAGATTTTACTGTTTATGATCAGTTGATGGAACATATTTTAGCTTTTATTTGATGGGGAATGGAGGAATTTAAGATGAATGATAAAACAATGCACAAAATGTCTTATGGACTTTTTGTTTTGACAGCCAATGAGAATGGAAAAGACAATGGGTGTATCATCAATACATCTATTCAGCTTACATCCAATCCTCAGGGCATCTGCATCGCAGTAAATAAAGCTAATTATACTCATGACATGATTGCAAATACAAGGAAGTTTACTGTATCTATCATAAGTGAAGATGCAAAATTCGATCTGTTTAAAAGATTTGGTTTTCAGTCAGGGAAAACAGTTGATAAATTCGCAGGTTTTCTCGATTGGAAAAGAGCTTACAACGATACGAAGATCATCACAAAAGGAACAAATGGATATATTTCTGCATGGGTTGACCAGATGATTGATTTGGGTACACATACATTGTTTTTGGCACTGGTAACAGATATGGAGGTTTTAAGTGACGTACCATCTGTTACGTATACTTATTATCAGAATAATATCAAGCCAAAACCAGAAGCGAAACTAGAAGCAGGAAAAACCATTTGGAGATGTAATGTTTGTGGTTATGAGTATGAAGGTGAAGAACTTCCTACGGATTATGTATGTCCAATCTGCAAACACCCAGCATCTGATTTTGAAAAAATTGTAGGATAATCAGTCAGAGGTGCATGTGATGACGAAGCAAAATGAACTTGCGAGAGAGATTTTGCAGCTTTCTAAAAATCAGTTGCTGATTCATTTCAGATTCCTTGCAAATGCCGTTTCAAGGCTGGGAATAAAAGAAAGTGAGTCAGTAAGATTTTCCTGTGACGGGAAGTGTATCAGATATACTCCAAGAGCTGTTCTCCAATATTATAAAAATGACAAAAATTTCATAAATCGCCTGTATCTTCATTGCATGTTTCACTGTATGATGCAGCATATGTATGCTGGTCGTAATTATCAGGAAGCATACTGGAATCTTGCCTGTGATATTGCTGTGGAGCATATGATACTGGAACTTCGTCAGCCATATTTGTCCACATTTAGGGATGGTAGTCAGCGTGCTACGTTAGAGCTGTTAAAAGATAAGCTTCCTGCAATGAATGCAGAACTAATTTACCACCATTTTATGAAGAATCCACTGTCAGACAGGGATTTTGATGCTTTGATGACTACTTTTCAGATAGATGATCATGCTTGTTGGAATGTTTCTAGTCAGGATTCGGATGAGGAGTCTATGGATTCTGAATCAGAGAAACAAGATCTAGACCAGGATGCCCAGCAGGATGAGTGGGAGAAGATAGCAAGACGAGCCCTTGTTGAATTGGAGAATTTCCAGCGTGATTCTGATATGGATCTGGATGTTATGATTCAGCAGCTAAAGATGGTGACCAGAACAAAGCAGGATTACAAGAAGTTTCTCAAGAAGTTTTTTTCTGTTGGAGAAGTGATGCAGACGAATCTGGATGAGTTTGACACTATCTTTTATACTTATGGATTGGAATTATACGGAAATGTTCCTTTGATTGAACCTTTGGAGTATAAGGAAGATAAACGTATCAAAGATTTTGTAATCGTAATCGATACGTCTGCCTCTGTTTCAGGGGAACTTGTGCAAGGTTTTCTGCAGAAGACATATGATATTCTAATGCAGAGCGAGAACTTTTTTTCGAAGATCAATCTGTATCTGATACAGTGTGACAGTAAAGTTCAAGAAGTTGTCAAATTAACTTCCAAAGAGCAGATCCAAGGGTATATTGACACTATGGAGATAAAAGGTTTGGGAAACACAGATTTCAGACCAGCTTTTACATATATAGATTCACTGATTCTGTCTGGAGAATTGAAAAACTTGAAAGGCATCTTGTATTTTACAGATGGCGAAGGTATTTACCCAGGCAAACGTCCAAAATATGAGACGGCATTTGTGTTTTTGGATGATTATACATCACAGCCGATGGTTCCGCCTTGGGCTATAAAGATCATACTAAAAAATACAGAATTGAATTAGATTAAAGAAGGTTATTATAAATGACTGTTGAATTGAAAAAAGATTTTGAAATATACGGTTCCATTTTGGCAAGATATCATGGGCAAGAGAGGTCCGTGATTGTTCCAGAAGGAATTACTTGCATAGAGCAAAGTGCTTTTTACAGTTGTAATGAATTGGAAGAAGTTTTTTTGCCGAAAAGTCTTGTGCGAATTGAGAGAAGTGCATTTGCTGAATGCCATAACTTGCGTAGCGTAGTGATTCAGCCAGGACTTGATACCATAGGAGATACCGCTTTTGAAAATTGTCAGAAACTTACTGATATTGAGCTTCCGCTAAGTTTGCAGTATATAGGTCGAATGGCTTTTGCCAAATGTATTTCTCTGCAAAAGATTAAGATACCAAAGAATGTCACCAGATTAAATTATGGCATTTTTATGGCTGACACAGGGTTGGAACGGGTAGAATTGCCACTTTATTTATCCAGTATAGGTGAGTGTGCCTTTTATTTTTGCAAGAATCTCAAAGAGGTCTATGTGCCAGAAAGTATAGATGGCATTCATCCGGATACTTTTTATGGCTGTACTGGTCTTAAGTCTGGTTACATACCGAAAATCATTCTTGATTACTATCGGCGTGAAGAGCAGTTTGTTTTTACAATTGTATACCTGTCCGGGAAAGGACGTTATACAGGCTGGGAAGATGCCATGTACAATAATTTTATCAATGAGCACAAAACAGAATTGTGTGAAAAGATCATGGAGGCTGACAGTCATGATGCCATGGATGGATTGCTGAAGAAAAACATTCTAAATCAGAGTGATATGGAGCAGTGGATCGAGAAGTCCAGAAGATCTGGAAATGTGGAGTTTACAGCCAGATTGTTGAAGTTAAAAAGCGAATTTTTTGAAGAAACGACAGATATGTGGGATATTTAACACATATGTCATTGGAGTAAAAAATGAACATAAAACAAGCAAAAGAACAGATTAAAAAAACAATGCAGGTATATTTTGCAAAGGATGAATTTGGCAATTATGACCTGGATGTTCAAATGCAGCGTCCGGTATTTTTGATGGGACCTCCTGGTATTGGCAAGACTGCCATTATGCAGCAGATCGCTTCCGAGTTAAACCTTGGCCTTGTTGCATACTCTATGACTCATCATACCAGACAGAGTGCGTTGGGACTGCCTTTTATAGTGGAAAAACAGTTCCAGGGAGAAACCTATCATATTGCAGAATATACGATGAGTGAAATCGTAGCTGCTGTTTATAAGGAGATTGAGGACAACGGACACAAAGAGGGTATTTTGTTTCTTGATGAAATGAACTGTGTGTCAGAAACTCTTGCACCTGCAATGCTGCAGTTTTTGCAGTATAAAGTTTTTGGAATGCATCAGATTCCAAAGGGATGGCTGGTTGTTGCTGCAGGTAACCCTCCAGAATATAACAAATCTGTCAGAGAATTTGACCTTGTCACTTGGGATAGATTAAAACGTATGGATGTGGAACCAGATTTTACAGCGTGGAAAGAGTATGCAATCAGCAGACAAGTTCATCCTGCTGTTCGTACATACTTAGAACTCCATCCTGATCATTTTTATCACATTGAGAGAACAATGGATGGACAGGATTTTGTTACTGCAAGAGGATGGGAAGATCTGTCTGTTATTTTGCAGCGATATGAAAAATTTGAACTGCAAGTGGACCCTGAATTGTTTTCTCAGTACTTACAGTGCAAGCAGATTGCAGAAGATTTTTCAATTTATTACGATCTGTATATTAAATACCAGTCTGATTATGAAATAGATCTGATTTTAAGTGGTAATGCACCGGAGCATATTGTTTCAAGGGCAAAAGAAGCGCCATTTGATGAGAGAGTTACCCTTACAGGTATGATAACAGATGCTGTTTGCCAGAGACTTTCACGTACTATGGAGTCTGAGGATCAGCTGATAGAATTGCGCGACTGGCTGAAGATGCAAAAAGAACATCTTATCAATCCTATGGCAAAAACAGATGCGGATTTGATCACAGAGGGTGTGGAACACGCAGAAAAACTTGCTGGTCAGTATCAGGATAAGTTAAATAAAGGACAGCTTTCCAAACGGGAAATCCGACTTTGGAGGGGAAAAGTGCAATGCTTTTACAATGTGATCAATCAGTTAAAGATGTCTGACGTTCAGGGAAAAGAAAGTCAGTTTGACATGGCTAGAAAAATCTATCAGGAACAGATAGAAGCTATGAAAGAGAGAGCTGCAGAGGATGGAAAGGCCCTTGCTGCAGTATTTGCATTTGTAGAAAGTGCTTTTGGCAATGGCTCAGAAATGTTGCTGCTTTTGTCTGCGCTTACTGAGGATGAAAGTGCAAGCAGATTTATTTCCAGATATGGTTGTGAGAAGTATTATCAGTACAGTAATGAATTGATGGTACAGGATAGACAGAATCAGATTTTGAATGCTCTGTTAGAAACAGAGATGTAGGAGAGAATATATGGATCATCAGTTTTCCAGAACAGAACTTTTGATTGGAAAAGAAAAAATTGATAAGTTATATGCTGCCAGAGTAGCTGTTTGTGGTGTTGGCGGCGTTGGCGGATATGTGGTAGAAGCTCTTGCCAGAAGCGGTGTCGGCACGTTGGATCTGATTGATAATGATAAAGTGGCGTTATCTAATCTGAACCGTCAGATCATTGCAACGCACAAGACCATTGGAATGGCAAAAACGCAGGCGGCAAAAGAACGTATATTGGATATTAATCCTGACTGTGTAGTAAATTGCCATGATACTTTTTATCTGCCTGAAACTGCAGAACAGTTTGACTTTTCTCAGTATGATTATGTAGTAGATGCAATCGACACTGTGGCTGGAAAAATTTCTCTGGTGGAACGTGCCAAAGAGGCAGGCGTGCCTATCATCAGTTCGATGGGAGCAGGTAATAAAATGGACCCAACAGCCTTTAAGGTAGCTGATATCTATAAGACGTCTGTCTGCCCACTTGCAAAAGTAATGCGTCATGAGTTAAAAAAACGCGGGATCAAGAAATTAAAAGTTGTGTATTCTGAAGAAATTGCAATAGTGCCTAAGGGGCAGGTGCAAGATGAAGGAACAGAACAAACTAGAAAACGACAGACGCCCGGAAGCAATGCTTTTGTGCCATCTGTAGTGGGTCTGATTATAGCAGGTGAAGTCATTAAAGATTTAACTGAATAATAGTCCAATTTATGGATTATTTATTGTTTTGTGTCTGTTAAATGTGTTATAATCTCCTTTAGAGATTTTACGGACAAAAAGATAGATTTTTTGTCAGGAAGGGGTATGAGTATTATGAGCAGAGTATTGCTTAAGTTAAGCGGCGAAGCCCTTGCAGGTGATAAAAAGACTGGTTTTGATGAAGCTACATGTATTGCGGTAGCAGAACAGGTGAAACAGTTAGTTGATGACGGTGTAGAAGTTGGTATTGTAATTGGTGGCGGCAATTTTTGGCGTGGCCGTACAAGTGAGACTATCGACCGTACAAAAGCAGACCAGATTGGTATGCTGGCAACAGTTATGAATTGTATTTATGTATCTGAGATTTTCAGATTTGTAGGTATGAAGACCGCTGTGTTTACACCATTTGCATGTGGTGCATTCACAGAGTTGTTTTCCAAGGATGCTGCTAATGTTGCATTCAAACATAATAAAGTTTGTTTCTTTGCGGGAGGTACTGGACACCCATATTTCTCAACAGATACAGCAACTGTACTTAGAGCCATTGAGATTGAAGCAGAACAGATCCTTCTTGCAAAATCTATCGATGCAGTATATGACAGCGATCCAGCAAAGAATCCTGATGCAAAGAGATATGACGAAGTATCTATTCAGGAAGTTATTGATAAACAGCTGGCTGTAATGGATCTTACAGCTTCCATTCTTGCAATGGAGAACAAGATGCCAATGTTGGTATTTGGATTAAATGAAGAAAACAGTATTGTTAAAGCCTGGAACGGTGAGATCGGCGGCACAAAAGTTACTGTTTAAATAAAAAAATTTGGAGGTTCACAATATGAACGAAAGAATTAAACCATTTGAAGAAAAAATGGAGAAATCCTATCTTAACCTTTTAGACGAATACGGTTCTATCCGTGCAGGTCGTGCGAATCCACATGTATTAGATCAGATTAAAGTAGATTACTATGGAGCACCAACTCCACTGCAGTCTGTTGCAAATATTTCAGTTCCAGAGGCTCGTATGATCGTTATCCAGCCATGGGAAAACTCTATGGTTAAAGTAATCGAGAAAGCAATCCTGGTTTCTGACCTTGGTATTAATCCAACAAACGACGGCAAATGCATTCGTCTGTTATTCCCTGAATTAACAGAAGAAAGACGTAAAGACCTTTCTAAAGACGTTAAGAAGAAAGGTGAAAATGCAAAAGTTGCAGTTCGTAACATCCGTCGCGATGCAAATGAAAAACTGAAAAAATTAGGTAAAACAGAAGATGTTTCTGAAGATGAGATCAAAGATTTAGAAACTCAGGTTCAGAAATTAACTGACAAGTATATTGCAAAAGTAGATGATGCAATTGCTGAAAAGACAAAAGAAATCATGACAGTATAAGTCGTTGATGAAAGATTGCATAATTTGAATATCTGGGGGGACATGCTTTTGCTGTGTCCTCCTTGTCTTGTAATTTAGAGAGACAGGAGAATCTAGTATGGCAGAATTGGAAAAATTAAAGATTCCTACCCATGTTTCCATTATTCTTGATGGAAATGGAAGATGGGCTAAAAGTAAAGGAATGCCTCGTACCTATGGACATAGTGAGGGGGCAAAAAACATCGAACAGATCTGTATGGATGCTGATGATATTGGTATCAAGTATCTTACGGTGTATGCATTTTCAACTGAAAATTGGAATCGTCCATCTGCTGAAGTAAAGGCTTTGATGAAACTTCTTCACTTTTATTTAAAGACGATTGGCAAAAAAGCCATGAATAATAACATGCGCATGCGCATTATTGGTGACAGAGATGGTTTGAGTGAGGATATTCGTCAGGCAATCATTGATATCGAAGAATTGACAAAGAATAATACAGGGCTTCAGTTCCAGATCGCCATCAACTATGGCAGTCGCGATGAGATGATCAGAGCGATGAAAAAGATGGCTGTGGATTTCAAAGAAGAGAAGTTCTCTTTGGATGATTTGGATGATAAGCTTTATAGTTCTTATTTAGACACTGCTGATATTCCAGACCCGGATCTGATGATTAGAACAAGCGGTGAGGAACGTCTTTCCAATTATCTAATGTGGCAGCATGCCTACAGTGAATTTTATTTTACAAAAGTTCCTTGGCCTGAATTTAAGAAGGCTGATCTGCTTGAAGCAATCCGCGTATATACAAGCAGAGACAGAAGATTTGGAGCAATCACAGAAGAATAAATACATTGGTGTCTGTTCAATTCTAAGAATATAGGAGAATGATTATGTTTAAACAGCGTTTGATCAGTGGCATCATTTTAGTTGTGTTAGCACTGATTTTTATTATTAACGGCGGATATCTGCTTTTGGCTGTGTGTGGAATAATTTCACTGATCGGTCTGACAGAATTATATAAAGTTTTCAAGATTGAGAAGTCATTGCCAGGTCTTTTCGGTTATATAGCCACGATTGTGTTTTATTTGAATCTGGCCTTTGATTTTATACCAGACAAAATGCTGTTCGTGATGGCGCTTTTAATCTTATGCATGTGTTCATTTGTATTTTGTTATCCAAAATACCGTGCAGATCAGATTTTTGCAGCATTCTTTGGCGTGTTTTACGTTACAGTAATGCTTTCCTGTGTATATCAGACGAGAAGTTTAGAGGGCGGTCTGTGGCTTGTTTGGTTGATCTTCCTTTGTTCATGGGGATGCGATACTTGTGCATACTGCGTTGGAATGTTGTTCGGCAAGCATAAGATGGCTCCAGTCTTAAGCCCTAAAAAATCAGTAGAAGGTGCTGTTGGAGGTGTAGTAGGAGCTGCCGTTTTAACAGTCATCTACGGATTTGTATTTAAAGGCGCTATGGGAGCAGATCTCAAATATATTTTTATGATGGCAGGCATTTGTGCGGCAGGTGCATTGTTATCTATGGTAGGGGATTTAGCAGCCTCTGCAATCAAGCGTAATTACGAGATTAAGGATTATGGTAAATTGATTCCTGGACATGGTGGTATCCTGGATCGATTTGACAGCGTAATCTTTACAGCTCCAGTTATTTTTTACTTATCAGAATACTTAATTCCAATGTTGGGATAAGAGGTTAATTATGAAAAAAATAGCAGTTTTAGGTTCAACCGGTTCAATCGGAACACAGACTTTAGATGTTGTTCGTGAACAGGGGGACATTCAGGTGACAGCTCTTGCAGCTGGCAATAATATAGAGTTGCTGGAAAAACAGATTCGAGAATTTAAACCAACTTTGGCGGCAGTGTGGTCTGAAGATAAAGCAGTAGAACTGCGCACAAAAGTGGCAGATTGCAATGTGAAGATTGTTTCTGGTATAGATGGTTTGATGGAAGTGGCCGTTTCTGAGGGACCAGAAATTTTGGTGACAGCAATCGTTGGTATGCTTGGCATTCGTCCGACGATAGCAGCCATGAAAGCTGGGAAGAATATTGCTTTGGCAAACAAAGAGACACTTGTTACAGCAGGCCATATCATTATGCCTTTGGCAAAAGAGATGGGTGTGTCTATCTTGCCAGTTGACAGTGAACACAGTGCGATTTTCCAGTGCTTAAATGGAGAAAACTGTAATAAAATAGATAAGATTCTTCTTACTGCATCAGGTGGTCCATTCCGTGGAAAAAAAAGCGATCAGTTAGTAGATATTCAAGTGGAAGATGCGCTGAAGCATCCAAACTGGTCAATGGGACGAAAAATTACCATTGATTCAGCTACACTTGTTAATAAAGGTCTTGAAGTGATGGAGGCAAAATGGCTATTTGGAACGGAACTTGATCGTATTCAAGTAGTTGTTCATCCGCAGAGCGTGATTCATTCTATGGTTCAGTTTGCTGATGGCGGCGTAATGGCACAGCTTGGGACACCGGATATGAGACTTCCGATCCAGTATGCTCTTTACTATCCTGAAAGACGTCCTTTAAGCGGTAAGCGTCTTGATTTTTGGGAAATGAAGAATCTCACATTTGAAGAACCTGATATGGATACTTTTTCTGGCCTCAAACTTGCATTTGAAGCTATGAAAAAAGGAGGAAATATACCAACTGCCTACAATGCTGCCAATGAACGGGCGGTTGCAAAGTTTTTGGATCGAAAGATACGTTTTCTTGATATTCCAGACATTATTTCTGCATGTATGGAGAATTGCAGATTTGTTGCTGATCCAACAGTGGAAGAAATACTGGATGCAGAAAAGGCTGCTTATGAATATATAGAGAGCAGGTGGTAAGTTGAAATTTATTGTTGCAATCCTTATATTTTGCATCATCATTTTATTTCATGAATTTGGACATTTTCTTTTAGCGAAAAAGAACGGTATTAAAGTAAACGAGTTTTCTATTGGTCTCGGTCCTACGATTGTAGGATTTAAAAAAGGAGAAACCAAGTATTCCATCAAGTTGCTGCCATTTGGAGGTGCTTGTATGATGGAAGGAGAAGATGAGGAAAGTACTGACAGCCGTTCTTTTAATAGTAAAACCCCATTACAGAGAATTAGTGTGGTGGCGGCTGGACCATTGTTTAACTTTTTAATGGCGTTTATTTTTTCGCTTATTTTATTGGGGTGTCACGGACATACAGAACCAGTAATCTATGATGTTATGCCTGGGTATTCAGCGGAGGAAGCTGGCATGCAGGCTGGAGATGAGATTATAAAAATGGACCACATGCGGATCCATTTTTATGAAGAAATCAGTGGTTATACAATGTTTCATCCAGGTGAGACAATAGATGTTGTGTATCAGCGTGATGGACAACGATATGAAACGACACTTGTTCCTAAATATGACGAAGAATCTGGAAGATATCTTCTAGGGTTGCTTGGACAGAACGTCTATGTAAAGGAAGGACCATTAGGAACCGTTAAATATGGTCTGTATGAGATGAAATACTGGATCTGGTACACCTTAAACAGTTTGAAAATGCTTGTTACCGGACAGGTAAGCCTTGGGGATGTATCAGGACCTGTAGGAATTGTCACTACCGTGGCAGATGCTTATGAACAAAGTTTGGCAGATGGCATATACTACGTATTCCTAAATATGATTAACATTGCCATCTTGTTGTCGGCAAACCTAGGTGTAATGAACCTTCTTCCTATTCCTGCTTTGGATGGCGGAAGGCTTGTGTTTTTAATTATAGAACTTATCAGGGGAAAGAAAGTTGATACAGACAAAGAAGGTATGGTGCATTTTATCGGTCTTGTCTGTTTGCTTGCCTTTATGGTTCTTATTATGGCAAATGACATTGTAAAACTTATTCCGCATTAACATGGAGAATATAGATGAAAACTACAAAGGTTATAAAAATTGGAAATCGGGTTATCGGTGGCGGTAACCCAATTCTTATCCAATCAATGACAAATACAAAGACGGAGGATGTAGCTGCTACGGTTGCACAGATCAACAAACTTGCTGCTGCAGGCTGTGACATTATCCGATGTGCGGTTCCTACCATGGAGGCAGCACAAGCGTTGGCTCAGATTAAAGAACAGATTGAGATTCCTTTGGTGGCGGATATTCATTTTGATTATCGACTGGCCATTGCCGCAATGGAGCATGGAGCTGACAAGATTAGAATCAATCCTGGAAATATTGGTTCCGAAGACCGCATAAAAGCCGTGATTCAGGAAGCTGCTAAAAGACAGATTCCTATCAGAGTGGGAGTAAACAGTGGTTCTCTAGAAAAAGAGCTGGTTGAAAAATATCATGGTGTTACAGCGGAGGGAATCGTAGAGAGTGCCCTTGACAAAGTAAGGATAATTGAGCGTCTTGGATATGATAATCTTGTTATCAGCATCAAATCTTCCGATGTAATGATGTGTGTAAAAGCCCATGAACTGATCGCTTCTAAGACGGAGTACCCTCTTCATATAGGTATTACAGAAGCAGGTACGATTACTAGCGGAAACATTAAATCTGCTATTGGATTGGGACTTATTTTGAATCAGGGCATTGGTGATACCATTCGCGTATCCCTGACAGGTGATCCTTTGGAGGAAATCAAATCTGCAAAACTGATATTGAAGACACTTGGACTTCGTAAGGGTGGAATTGAGATCGTATCATGTCCTACATGTGGAAGGACACAGATTGATTTGATTGGATTGGCAAACCAGGTTGAAAACATGGTGGCTGATATTCCATTAGACATTAAAGTTGCTGTAATGGGATGTGTTGTAAATGGACCTGGAGAAGCGAAAGAAGCCGATATCGGAATTGCCGGAGGAATCGGCGAAGGTTTGATTATGAAAAAAGGTCAGATCATTAAAAAAGTAAAAGAGCAGGAACTTCTTGGTGCGTTGCGAGAAGAGTTGCTTAACTGGAATACATAAGATTATAGAAAGGAGCAGTTTATGGCAATACCATTTTTTGAAGTGTTTTCACAACTTGAATTGAATCATGATCTTACCCAGCTGTTTTCAGATGTGGAAATTCTTCGCGTGGGTCGTGTCCAAAAGAAAGAATTGCTCCGTATCTACATATATGGCACACGTCTGATCACAAAAGACAAGATCTTTAGTGTGGAAAAAGAAATCAAAGAACAGTATTTTCCAAA
>JAZQSD010000051.1:0-19912 GCA_045629925.1 Eubacterium sp. | reverse complement strand
CAGTGCTTGGGGTGTTTATCGGTGGAGACCTGACCTTCTATCAGTGTCTGGTTGCAAGAGGCTACGTCGTTCTTTGGAAATACCTGCTGATGAGTGATAAGAATGCTCCGGAATTGTCTCTGGAAGAGATGTATGAGCGTTTGACAGTTCCTGCCCAGGGGGCAAAATACTATAAAGAATTTTTAGGTTATGACAATGATTCACCTGAACAAAAAGAATACCTGCTTGGGGGATTGGCAAAGGCAAAAAAACGCTGGTTGGCTGCTAAAACACTTTAAAAATCTTGCAATACATAGGGTAAAATGGTATCATTTTTAATTAGCAATTACCTTTAAGGTTATCATTTTAGGAGGAATTGAGATATGGCAGATAAATTTTATATAACCACACCGATTTATTATCCGTCCGGTTCACCACATATCGGACATTGCTATACAACAGTGGCTTGTGACGCCATCGCTCGTTACAAACGTGCAAGAGGCTACGATGTTCTTTTCCTGACAGGTACAGACGAACATGGTCAGAAGATTGAAGACAAAGCGACAGAAAAAGGCCTTACACCACAGGAGTATGTTAACGAAATTACAAAAGAGTTTCAGGATCTTTGGTCTTATATGAATGTATCCTATGATCGTTTCGTAAGAACAACAGATGAATATCATGTAAAGACAGTACAGGCTGTATTTAAGAAACTTTATGATAAAGGTTACATCTACAAAGGTGAATACAGTGGCAAATACTGCAAACCATGTGAAAGCTTCTGGACAGAGACTCAGCTGGTAGACGGCAAGTGCCCAGACTGTGGCAGAGATGTTATTGATGCTCGCGAAGAAGCATACTTCTTCAAAGTGTCTGCTTTCCAGGAACAGTTAAAAGATCTTTTGGAAAATACAGACTTCCTTCGTCCACGCAGCCGTGTAAACGAAATGGTAAACAACTTTATCAATCCTGGATTAGAGGATCTGTGTGTATCCAGAACAAGCTTTAAATGGGGTGTTCCTGTAACATTCGATGACAAGCACGTAGTTTATGTTTGGGTAGATGCACTTTCTAACTATATCTCTGCTTTAGGATATGAAAATGAAGCTTATGCTGATATGGAAAAATATTGGCCAGCCAACATTCATATTATGGCGAAAGAGATTGTTCGTTTCCATTCTCTTATCTGGCCAGCAATGCTGATGGCGCTTGAACTTCCATTGCCACGGATCTACGGCCATGGATGGATTACATTCGGCGATAAGAAGATGAGCAAATCATTAGGAAACGTAGTAGATCCATTCGTTCTTGGAGAACGTTATGGTGTTGATGCTTTAAGATATGATATCTTAGCGGAAATGCCATTCAGCGGCGACTCCAGCTTTAGCAACGAATTGTTATTGTTAAAGATCAATACAGACCTTGCAAACAATTTTGGCAACCTGGTTTCCAGAACTGTTTCTATGGTAAGCAAATACTTTGGCGGCACACTGATCACAGAACGTCAGCCAGAAGCTATTGATGATGAACTGATTGCGGTTGCAAACGCAGTTCCAGCACAGGTGGAAGCTTACATTGATGATATCCATCTGGCAAATGCTCTTGCAGAGATCATGAAACTGTCCTCTCGTGCAAACAAATACATCGACGAGACAGAACCATGGAAACTTGCAAAGGATGAAAATGACAGAGTTCGTCTGGCAACAGTTCTCTACAATCTGCTTGAAAGCATTCGTATGTGCTCTATCATGCTTGAACCATTTATGCCAACTACAATGCCAACTGTTTGGGAACAGATTGGTGCAGCTGGTGATGTGACAACATGGGATTCTATCCACAAGTTTGGTGCATTGCAGGCAAATGTAACAGTTCAGGTTGGCGGACCGCTGTTCAAACGTGTTGATGTTGAGAAAGAACTTGCTGAACTGACAGAATTGTTTGGTGCAAAAGAAGAACCTGTTGTTGAGGAAGTTGCTGAAGAACAGCCAGTGATCGACATCGAACCAAAAGAAGAGATCACATTTGAAGATTTTGGCAAAATGCAGTTCCAGGTAGGTGAGATCATTGCTTGTGAAGCTGTTCCAAAATCCAAAAAGCTTCTTTGCTCTCAGGTTAAAATCGGCAGCCAGGTAAAACAGATCGTATCCGGAATCAAAGCTCATTACACACCAGAAGAAATGGTGGGCAAAAAGGTTATGGTTCTTGTGAACTTAAAACCTGCAAAGCTTGCCGGTGTGCTTTCTGAAGGTATGATCCTCTGCGCTGAAGATGCAGATGGCAACCTTGCACTTATGACACCTGAAAAAGATGTTCCAGCAGGTGCTGAGATTGCATAATTTTACAAAATGAATAAAGAATAGCAAAATCTGTAAAATAGATTTATGATTTGACTATTTACAGTGATATGAACCCCTCTTATAATTGTGTTATAGATAAAAAACACTATGCTAGGAGGGGTTTTTTATGTTTTCAAATTTACAGATTTCAGAAGAGAAAGAAAAAAAGGATATTTTTGAGCAGGAGGCAGGGGCCGTAAACGGAGAAGTTTTGGCTAACGTGGCAGAAAACACCCAGTATCTTGTGAAAAAGTACGGTGCACAGATAAATAAACCAGATTGTAAAGGTGCTTTGGCAAAATTGCTGGGGATTTCTTCCGCAAAGCTGACACAGCTGTTGAACGGAACTCAGATGCCATCCATCATTCCTGTTTTATTTAACATCCATAAGTATTTTCATTTTACAAGTGATCAGTTTTTGTTTGACAGACTCAGCGAGATAGACAAGGCTGCGCCACAGCTTTTTCCGGTAGATGCAGATGCTCTTGTGGATCATAAGACAGAATATGAGGGGCTTTATCAGATTTACTATTTTGATAAGGCGCAGTTAAAAGGACGAAGCAGTCGTGACCATGGCAGAACCTTAAAAAGTGGTGTCATGCTGATTAACAGAAGAACCGGATCTAATGTTTTTGAAGTAAAGACGATCGTTGATATGAACAAAACAAATGCAGATACATTGTTCAATGAACTGTATTGGAATGGTTCTTCAAAGAGAAGTCTTTCCGGGATTGACCAGAAACTGGACCGTGACATGAAGTTTAACCATATGTGCGAAGGTGAGTTTGAGATTTCCAGAAAGCACATTTACATATCCATGAAGTCCCGCAGAACCAGAGAGCACTGGAAGATGGCATTTCATCGCCCTGAAGATGAGACAAGCGAGCAGTATTTAGGCGGCCGCGGAACAATGCTTTCTGTGGCAAGCGACATGCAGCAGATGCAGCTGGTGGCAATTTCCAGAACATCCTTAGACGTATCCGAACAGGAGCTGGCAGACAAGCTGGTGGTGAAATATCCAGGCCTTACTACTGTGGAATATGTAGATGAACTGACAGAATTTGTGAAGAAGCTTTACGGTTCTTCTCAGAACGAGAATGCAGGAGTTTTTGGACTGACAGAGTCGCAGAAGAGCATGCTGGTTACCAATTATATTGACACTGCTCTTAATGAGACGATGGAAAAGAACATGCAGCGTACGGTTTCATCCACAGTAGATGAAGACAACGAATTCCGTGAGTATTTAAAAAGAGTAAGCATGAACATGTAGGCGGAGGTGAACGATAATGACTTCTACCAATACAAAAGACGGCAGTTCCGATCAAAAAGGTGCAATACCTCTTACCGGAGCAGAGAAGAAACAGCTGGAAAACCAGTTTAAAGAGATTGTAAATAAGATGAAGGAGCACGGAGGTTTGCCTGATGTTGGCGCCATGCGTGAGGCCTTCTGGATGGCAAGTGAAGCCCACGGCGACACAAGAAGAAAGACTGGGGAGCCATATATTACCCATCCTCTTCGTGTGGCGCGAGACCTTGCTGAGGCAGGGCACGAAAGTGATATGGTTGTGGCAGCCATTCTGCACGATGTGGTGGAAGACTGTGATATTCCTCTGAAAGTGATCGAGGATAAGTTCAGCAATAAGATTGCAGACATTGTAGATGCAGTAACAAAAGTAAACCGTCAGCTGGCTCCATACGAAGATATTGAAAAACACGATCTGGACGAGCTTTCTGATGAGAAGTTCTTAAGAGAGATTCAGAGCAATCAGAAGGCGGCTTACATTAAGTGCGCAGACCGAATTGATAATCTTCGCACTATCAGCTGTTTTCCTGAATATAAGCAGAAAAATAAGGCAAACCATACCCGTTGCATTATCATCCCTGTTGCAAAAGCTTTGCATATGCACAAGGTTGCAAATACGTTGGGAGATTTGTGTTTGGCTATTGAAGCGCCAAACAGATATGCCCAGATCAAAGATACTTATCAGGACATTCTTGAGAAGAACAAAGATACCCTTTATGGGGAAGATGGTGTCATTGAGACTGTAAAGAGAATTTTTAAATCAGATTCTCGTCACAGTGGCAATGTGGTAGATGTGCTTGTTGAAGCGTGGAATGTAGATGGAATCTATCAGTTGATCTCTCCACAGATGGACCATGACAACGATGTAAAGGAAGCATTTAACAAAGAAACAGTGGAATTGTTCCATTTTCACATTGTGGTAAAGGATACTTGTATGCAGGGGGCAGAAAATGTGTTTTTTGCTTTCTACAACAAGCTTCATGGCTGTGAATACCGTTTCACAGTCATCGATCGATGTGAGAATGATTATGAAACCTATTACATATTAAAAGACAAGTTTGGCAATCGCTATCGTGTGTATCTGGCTTCTCAGCACGATCACGCAGTATTCATGTATGGGCGTCTGCTGGATCAGAGCTTGTTCCCAAAAGAACCAGATCTTAAGTTTGAAGCAAAAGAGAAGATTAAAGTCTTTAAAAAGGATGGTTCTGAAATGTGGATTGCAAAAGGCGCAACCGTGCTGGATTTTGCTTTTGCCATCAATCCAAATGTAGGGCTTTGCGCAAAGTATGCGCATATCAATAGAAGTGCATCCCAGACACCGATCTACACAGTGCTGAACATGGGCGATACGGTTGAGATTGTCTCTGACCATGACAAACACAATCAGGATCTTGATCAGGTGCATGCAACCATCCGATGGTTTGAGTATCTGAAAACTCCGAGTGCAGTAAAAAGCCTTTCTCGATGGCTGGAGAAACATTTGGACATTGCAGTGCCTAACATGCTTGTGTACGACCACAAAGGCAGAGAGTATGAAGTGCAGATGTCATCTACCGTGCTGGATTTTGCTTTTGCAGTCAGCGAAGAAACAGGTCTTCACTTGAAGGAAGCTTACATTAACGGCAGCGAGACACCGGCCAGCTTAGACAGGACGCTTCGTTATCACGACAAGATCCGTTTGGTAGTTGATGAGAGCAAAATGGCGGTTCCGCAGTTTGAGTGGCTGAATCTGGTGAAAACTCCTTATGCTAAGACTCGTTTGATCCAGTATTTTAGACAGCAGTACCACGGTGAATAAAACCGTTATAAAACTATCGTAGAAATCATCTACCAACCAGAATACCGATGAGAAAAGGAGGCAGATTTTATGGCCAAATATCGTATAGAGAAGAAACACAGTCAGAAGCTGGCAACGGTTCAGATTGTGGAGACTATGAAAAAACAGGAAGCGCTGATCATTCAGCTGTATGACTTGGTACAGAAGCAGGAGAAGGAAAAACAGGAGCTGATGGACTTGTTTCAGAAACAGTGTCATTACTTGGAGCGTTTCCGTGAAGAGTATCAGGATGCGAAAACAGAATATGAAGAAAGATGTATTCGCACCTATATGGCAATGAGAGATTCCATGATCCGTGACATGAAATATTTTGAAAGCAAAGGCTGGAAAGGAACTCCAGGATATGAATATCTGGATATGTATGTGAGACAATATACAGAGCTTCTGGCAGACATGGATGTGGAAATCATTGAGTGCAAAAAAGGGGAACCTTTGGACAGAAAGATTGCAAAAGCATGTGAAGTAGTTCCTGTAAATCATCCTGAATGGCATGAACTGATTGCGGACGTAAGATGCGATGGCTATTCCTGGAATGGCCGAGTGATCCAGAAATGCAGTGTTATCGTTGCAGTGTACAGATAGTGTTGTCAGGACCAGATTTTAGAAGAGAATGAAAGGCAGTAGTATGAAAAATATTTATAGCATTTTAGGTATAGATTTCGGAACAACAAACAGCGTAATCGATGTTTACAAACATTCCGGATACGAAGATGGTGAAGGGACAGTTATTACAATCCCGAATAAAGAGGGAACACATTTTACTCCTTCAGCGGTGCTTTTTGAAGATGCTAAGCGATATCTGGTAGGTATCGCGGCGGTGGAAAGTTCTGTGCTGGCACCGGATAAGATCAAGATGAATGTGAAGAGAGAGTTAGGGAATAAAGTAGTATCCATTAAGGTGGATGGAAAAGCATTTTCCCCACAGCAGGTGGCATCTATGATCTTGCAAGACCTGAAAGAAAGTGCAGAAGAGATGCTGGAAACAGAAGTGAAGCGAGCAGTTATCACAGTGCCGGCATACGCAAGTGATGCATACAAAAAAGCGCTGAAACAGGCGGCTGCAATGGTGGGAATAGAAGTGGTGGCTCTGATTGGAGAACCAGAGGCAGCAATGTGCGGCTGCGATGCAATGTTGGATATGAACGGTAAGACCATTGTTGTTTTTGACTTTGGTGGCGGTACGTTGGATATCTTGGTTGCTTATGTATCTGAAGATGAGATTGAAGAGTTAGCCATCGCCGGTGATAATTTCCTGGGCGGTTCTGATTGCAATCAGGCGCTGATGGACGATGTGATGGCCAATGAATTACAGGGCAAGTCAATGTACCCAGAAGATAAACAGGCATTCTGCATTGATATTGAGCGAGCTAAAAAATCTCTTTCAAAGAGAGAAAAGACCCGTATCACTGTATCTACAACAGAAGGCCGAATTCCTGTAGAGATTACAAAGGAAAGATTTGTAAAATGCTGTGGTCCGATTATTGAGAAGATTGAGAACGTGCTGGATGGATTGATGAATGAACTGGCAGAGATCGGTGTTGGGGATATTGATAAGATCCTTATGGTTGGCGGAGCTACACGAATGCCGTTTGTTGAGGAACTGTTGAAAAAACGATTCCCATATGCTGATATATACGCTAAGGATCAGGATGAGATTGTGGCCAAAGGTGCTGCAGTTTACGCAAAAATGCTGGAGGATAATGAGATCAACAATACCCCAAACAAAGGTATCAAATCTGTAAAACAGACCTTCAAAAAGAGACTGCGTAAGATCAGTGCAAGAAGTTATGGAATAAGAGCATTAGTTGGAGCTAAGCGAACTCCTATGGTCTGCAACATTATTATGAAATCAACAGAGCTGCCTGTTGAGGTTACGAAGGAATTTACTCTTAGCATGGATAATCAGGTGGATGCCAAATTGGAAGTCTATGAGAACACTTCCAACGCGCGCCATACTGACGTGACACCGGAGACTATGTTGGGAGATTGTGTGCTTGAATTGGCAGATAACCTGACCCAGAAAGAAAAAGTTTTGGTTACACTTTCTCTTGATACAGATGGTGTGCTCCATGTCAAAGGCGTGGATCCAGTCAGTGGCAATAAAGTAGAAACACGATTTGAAGGCAAAGCGCTGCTTGGAAGTGATGAGCTTGTTGCGCAGGCAGAAGAGCTTGAGAATATGGAAAAGATGTATTAAGCAAGCTGTAAAATCTCTTTTACAATATAGACTGTTAATTTCTAATAACAAGAGTTTTTCACAAAATGAAATATGATAGAAAAAGGTATACCCACATGGGTGTACCTTTTTTAATTTTGTTTCGGAGGTGATATCCAATGAGAAATGCAAGTTATGATGGTCTGGCTGTATGGTTTGGCACAGCGCTTTGGGAGCAGCAGGTAGCTGGCTATCACAGTGTTTATAACAAAACTATGATTATGGAGACCGGAATTGATGCAGATAAAATCTTAAAGAATAAATGGACGGTAGTTGTCTGCCCGGCAAAAAGAACTCCTGCGGATTTGGTTAAGTTAAGACGAGATATTGACAGATCTGGGCTGTTATTAAAAGAGTACATAAGTGTGCCTTTAGCCGCAACCAAGTACTATATGTCTCAGGAGCAGGTGGAGCGAAGTGCAAAAGAGATCCTGGTGTTAGATATCCAGAGCAACTACAGTGAGCTGAGTCTCGTGGAAAGCAACAATGGAAAGATTCGGCTGGCAAAAGTGCAGCGTGTTCCGATTGGGAAGAATCGTTTAGTGGAGATGGCCATGGTTCATTTTATGAGCAAAATATGCAGTGACTCTAATTGCTGGTCCAATGTTCTGCGAGGGGAATTGGTTTTAAAAACGAAAGTTTCCAAAGTGTTAGAGCACATGCTGGAGTGTCGTCGCTATATAAAATCTTTTTCTGTGGAGATTCCGGAGTGGAAGAAGAAATTTTCTTTAAAGCTTTATCGAGAAGATGTAGATAACTTCTGCAAAAGACTTTTGGACGAAGTGCTGGATGAGAGCTTTCTTGGAAAGAAACCAATCAGCGGAGGAGCAAAAGGATTCTTTGAAAAGGCAAAAGTATGCTGTGGTTTAACAAATCCTGTTCCAATGATCTTGTTGGGCGAGTTTTTCCAGTATGACGATGGTGTGAATCTGGTAAGGGAGATATTCCCACAGTATCAGGTTCTTTCCTATAAGCCGGTACAGGCAGCAGTTTTGGGAGCAGCGGCTTATGCCCATGAAAAAGGGGGATGCCGTTCTGTAGTACAGGCAAGTGATTTTTCAGCAAAGGAAGTAAAGGCAACCAAGCCTATGGAGCTTATGAAAAGTCTGGATCTTGATGTTCAGAAAGCATACCTGCAGATTAAAGAAGCGATTGAAGCAAGCAAAATGAAGGTAAGATTTTGTCTTGACAATACTAAAGTGCTTTCCGATGTGGCTGAAGCACTTGTATATGATCATCCAGAACTGGAAATTGCATGGAATTATGACGAGAGCGGGTTATATGTTTATGAATATTCCGGGGAAATGGAATTGAAACCTTTTTATAACAAGGGATGGAAAGAATTGCTGATGGAGATTGACTGGAAAGTGGATGAGATTATCCGCAAATGCATCGGCCGGCAGCAGCTGTCTGATCAGGAACAGGTGAATCGTATATATAGTTACATTTCCCAAAATTATATATATGCCGCAAAGGGTAAAGATGGCGAATGGGCATCTTCTGTATCTTCTATAGAAGCTGTACTGGGCAGCGGCATTTGTGCCGGTTATTCAAAGATCATGACATATTGCTTAAAGAAGCTTCAGATTCCAGTGGTGAGTGTGCTGGGAGATGCCAATGGGCAGACTTTCGGTGGTCACGCCTGGAACATTTATCAGATGACAGACGGCACTTATACACATCTGGATGTGACATGGGATCTGGGGAAAAAAGTGACCAGAGCCAAGTATTTTGCAATAGACGATACGGCTATGCGCGCCAGAAGACATTTTTGGAAACCACTGGATTATCCAGTGTGTGCATTTTAGGTAGGTGAAGATATGGGAGTTGTAAGTTTGCAGGTTCTGACAGTGGCGGCAGCTTTTCTGCTGACGGCAGGTCTGTTGCTGGGAGCTGTAAGAGACAAGATTATTGGAGAAAAAACTTTATTAAGATATGGGCAGCGTGAAGATCAGGGGGAAGTTCTGTGGTTTCTCAGGGGCACCCGGATTGGCACTGGCGAGAAAACCTGGTTTCAGAAACTGATGGGAAAACATTTCTTAAAGGGGACAGTAGCCCTTGTGGAAGACCAATACTGGATGGGGAATCGAATGGAAGATGATCTGTATATCGATTCTGCTGGAAGCAGAGTAAAACTGTACTTGAATGTGCAGAGGGACAGCATTTACTTGTCTGTATTAAAAGGCGAAGTGATGGTGCAGAATCAGATTTACGGTCCGGATAAGACAAGCCGGATCTTAATCCGCGACCAGGAGGTGATTCTCTTTGAGGATGTGGAACTGGTGTTTCTTAGGGCTGATGGAGAAAGAAGGTGGGAAGCATGTTAGTAATCTATATGATTTTTAGCTTGGGATTGTACTTGTGGACTTGCAGATCCATGTCCTATGAAATAGCGGTTCCAAGAACGGAATACTTGCTGGGCGTAATTCTTCTGGCAGTGTTTCTCTTGATGGTTCGTTTTATGGTCAGAAAGAAATCTGTCTTTTGCGGTGTTTGCATTATGGCGGTGTTTATGAATCTGGGATTATCCATTGCCTATCGCGCCTATTCTTTTCCGAATGTGGCAGTGCTTGAAGTGTTAAAACAGGATTCCTATACCAGGGACCTAATCCTTATGTTGTCGGCTTTCATGCTGGTATTTTTGGTAATTCGCTGTACGGAACTGTATAAGATCAGGATTTTTAATCTGATGCTGTTGGCGGGGCTTCCGATCATCGTATTTGGAGCAAGAGTGTTAGGGAAGCCGGTAAATGGTTCTTATCTTTATTTTGCCGGCGTGATGATCTTCGGGTTGGTGCTGATGGGATTCCCTTTTGTTGCAGCTTACTTTTTGGCCCAGCCAGAAGATCGATACCGAGCAGGCAAGGTGGGCAACCTGTCCTGGAATCTGATGGGGCTTTTGCTGTACACGTTCATCCTTTACTTTGGATGTGCTGTCTGCAACGAGTTTGGATTGCTTCTGATGCTGGGAGCCACCACCACAGTCCTGTTCTTTGTGCGATGTAAGAATCTTTTGACAAAAGTGTTTTATGTTCTTGGCTGTGTATTAGGAGCTGTTTTGGCAGCTACAAAAGCAGATCACATATGGGCTCGCGTGCAGATCTGGCTGGATCCGGCGGCTGCATTTGAGAAAAGTGACATTGCAGTGCAGGCGGAGTCAGTACTGTATCTGTTCCGGCACTTTAACAGCATCGGCTGGTGGGGGAACGGTATCGGCAACCTTTCTAAGGGATATTATCCAACTCTGAATACAGACCATGTGCTGATCACGCTGACTTATGATTATTCGATTCTTCTGGCCATGCTGGTCATTGTGTTGGCTGTGGTGCTGGTGGGATGGATGCTAAAAATGCCGGCAGGGCTTCCTGCTTATGAACGATATCTGATTATTGGCTGCGGTTTAATCATGGCCTTTATGGTTCTTATAAATGTAGGTTCCACTTTGGGATCTTTTATCACAGCAGGTATTGGATTCCCATGGATCTCTGATGGGTCGGGAATAAATATTATGTTAACCACACTGGCGGCAATCCGCTGCGGTGTGGATGGAAAGAAGGTGGCCTATGATTAGACTGAGAAAAAGATGTACAGGGGGAAAAGTATTCGTAGCATTTCTAATCTGCATGGCTCTGGTGCTGGCTGTGTTTGGGGGCAGAGTCTTGTTTGGCAGCATGATTACACCAATCAGTAACGGACAGTTGCTGAAATATGCAGAAAAGTATCACATGGGAACTGTGTATGATCGGGATGAAACCTTTATTGTCTGTGAAACCGACGAGGGCTATCTGTGGGATGGACTGGAATCGATAGAAAGTTTTAAGGACATTCTGGGAGTTGATATTGCTGATACGGGCAATTCCAGAATGACAGTGATGGGCAATTGTCCATGGGCATATGGCGCTGGGGACAATCGATTCTCCCGCTATGACCTTTTTCATCCAAACAGAGACCGGGTGGGCGGCAATGTAAAACTGACCTTTGATAAGGAACTTCAGGAATATATCTGTCAGCTGATCCAGACAAAGGGATATGAGAATGCCTATGTGGTAGTTTCTAACTGGTCCACCGGTGAAATCTACGCCACGTACGGAGAGGTACTGAGTGTTACTATGCATCCGGGGTCAGCCATCAAACCTGTGATTGCAGCAGCGGCCCTGTCCGTAGACCCTTCGCTGGCAACATACACATATGACTGTGTGAAGGAAAATCATACCTTTGACACAGAAGAAGGGCCTGTAAAGATTCATTGTATTAATGGAAAAACTCACGGAAAACTGGATATGGGTTCAGGAATGGCAGTTAGCTGTAATGGATACTTTGTAAGCCTTCTGAAGCAGGTGGACAAAGAAAAAATGTTGGAAGAACTAAAAAAATGGGGTTTTGATTCCTGCGTCAGCTATGACCAGTTTATGTACTGGGATCATACGTTGATAAACGGCGCCCCGGAAGAAATATATTATCTGCAGGCCGGAATTGGACAGGCAAACACTTTTATTACCCCTGCAGGACTTAACTTTTGCACCAACGCACTTTTAAATAAAGGAACATTGGTGGAACCTGTCTGGATTCTTGCCAAGCAGGTTTCGGGAGAGGAAGACTGGATTTCGGTTCAGGGAGAGGACGCAATCAGGCTGTGCCAGGAAGAAGTTGCCGGTCAGGTTGTGGATATGATGCTCAAAGTAACCCAGAGCGGAACCGGGACCAGTTTCGCCCTTCCGAATTTTGCGGCCAAGACAGGCACGGCTCAAAAATCAGGAGCAAATGGAATGATAGGAGATCGGTATACAGTTTGGACTACAGGTGGACTTAACACACCTGAGACCCCATACAGCATAACGGTTTGTTTAGATGATGTGACAGAAGATGTGGGAAGCAAGGAGGCGGGAGCTCTTGCTCAGGAAATTCTTCTGAAGATGTTGAAAGGAGGAGTAATGGATGAAGAAACAGAATAACAAAGGATTAAAAGTGCTAAAAGATATTTGGGAAGATGGTGGAAAGGATCTTAATTTTACATATGTGCCTTATACCGATGTGGATGGCAATGTGTTGTTGCCGGAAGAGATTCTTTTTACCGATGAGTGGCATTTTCAGGGAAGACAGAATGTGGACATTTTTGGTGAAGATATGGAATCTGAGAAAGTTTACAATGTGTTTTCGCCGGATGTGGAGCTGATTTTTGATGAATCCGGTAATTTTCCGATTGCGATAAAGACAAAAGAAGGTGATCTGAAATATATCAAAGTATCTGCAAAAACCGGTCAGATGCTTCCAATCCATGCGGGTTGTATCCGAGTGTTCCACGCAATCTTTGCAGGGGGGCCTTCCGCAGGCAAAACATCCTATTGTCTGCAGGTGACGGACCCGCAGTTTCACAACATGATTGTCAGGGGAACAACTTGTTCTATTGAGTCTGACTATCCGATCCTTACTCCGAGAAGAAAACGCTATGAGCAGGAGAGAGAAGATTTTAAAAACCATATTCTGCCTGAGCCTACAAAGCGCAATGAGGCCAATCTTCCTCACGCTTTTTACGCCCAGTACACCAAAAACGGTGTTACCAAAAGACTTCTTTTAGAGTATGAGGACGTGGATGGCCAGGAGTGGTTAGAGGGCAGTTGGAACAAGAAGTTTTACTCCAAAAAGTGCTTCATCCTTATGATTCCGGGCAATCAGATCGGCTATGGAGCAGACAGAGAGTCTGCGCAGTTTGTGCCGGTAGTGGAACAGCTTCTGCAGAGACTTCGTGTTCTGCAGCGGGATAAGAACTTTAGAGTGATCGTGCTTTTTTCAAAGGCAGATACCATGGAGAAAAACAACAAATATCTTAAGGACGCCTTCGAGAATTCCCTTGCTGTAGTGGATGGGGTTCCTATTCAGACCATGCATTATAAGGGTTTCGATCAGGAAGCTTTTCGCAAGCGAAGTGATTGTCTGAAAGAGTACATGAAAGACGTGTGCCCAAACCTGTATAACTCCCTTACCAATGCAGTCCCAGCCCACAATTTAAGTTTTGGCATGATTGCCAGTGTAGGTGAGACTTGTGTGGGAAACCGTTACGAGAACTATCAGCCATTCTGCATTGACGAGCCAATCCTTGCAATCTTAAACAGTCAGGGCATGTACCCTACCTTGAAGGCAGCTGAGGAGATGGAAGACACAAGGTTGCAGAAGGTGTCAGGACTGTCTAGGAACATGGATGTGAAGGGCGCCATGAAGCGTTTTATGGAGATGATGATGCCGGAAGAGGATCTGGATGATTTTTAGGAGGGATTGTATGTGGACAGAGAAAAGATTTGTGGCAACTAGAAACCCTGCCAAGGGAGGTCTTTACTACGCCTTTAGTGAGAATCTGACCCAGGAGCAGTTAGAAGAGATCAGACACAGTTGTCTGGAACTTATTGCATCTAAGGATGGCAATGGATGTCTGGCGGTTTGCCCTCTGAGAAAAAATGATTATGCCATTGTAATGTGCCGTAAAGTGGCGGGAAGCGCCGTTGAGCCTCGTCCCCACCATGTGGTAAGAGGAGTGGTTGTAACCAGAAGTGAATTAGCTCTTTTTTATACAGAATATATTCCGGGGAAAAAGGTGGAGCAAATCTTTTTCCCGGAAGAACTGGATCCAGACCAGCCAGAGGTGTGGAACATCCCGGAAGAATTTTTCAGATACAAGGATGTGGCAAGTATGAGGCTTGATGAGGTAAAACCTGCCATCAACAACTTTTGGAAGAGAATCAGTCATTCCAGCATTGTTGCTTTTTATGAGGCGGTTAATCAGGTGGTGAGACAGAAACTTAAAATCCAACTGGCAGTGCCTCCGGAAAAGGCTTTTCTCATACTGGCTGCAATCTGCGACATGGCAGACAAAACGGGGAAACAGCTTTTTGTTGTGGCTGGGGGAGAGTGCACCTCTAAGTATCCGGATATTTTGCTCACAAACAATCTGGGATACATGGACGAACAAAAATATCAGCTGTTTGGGCTGGAGCGTTTTCTGCGATTGGGGGAAGGCAGGTTTGTAGAAATGGAACATGGGCAGGAAGAACGCAAAGATCCTGTTCTGGAAGCTATGGATGTGTGCAGAAGATATTTGAAGAATCCAGATGTCTCAGAATACGAAGTCTTTGAAGTGGTAGGCAACTTGATGATTCAGGATGATGTGGAGCATCGCAGATTTCAGCGGATGCTGCGAAAAGAGATGGAGATCATGACTATTACAATGAGCCAGGAGCAGAGGTTTCTGCATCTGTTGTATATTGCCTTTCAGAAACCGGGCTCAGGTGAGACCCAGGTTCCCGAATTACAGGTGGCGCCCTACGAGTTTGATCAGATGTACGCCCTGTTAAAGAAACGCACAAAAAGTAAGAAACGGCTTAGAAAACAGTGGGATATGCTGATGGAGATCCAGTATGAAGCATGTGCCAACAGGGTTGGCTTGGAATAAGGAAAAGCAAAGGAGGAATACCGATATGGGAAGATTAATTGGAATTGATTTAGGAACAACAAATATTGTAGTGGCAGCAGATGTGAATGGAGTGAAATGTCTGCCAAATGCAGATGGTACATACCTGACACCGGCGGCGGTCTGCTTCTTGAATCCGCAGGAAACTTTGCTTGGAACCGATGCAAAAGACAATGAGATTCTGGCAATGGACAGAACTGTCACAATGGTAAAACGATTGGTCGGTGTGACAGATCATGCCATCACTGTGGATGGTCAGGCATACTCTCCCCAGCAGATTGACGCCCTTTTGTTAAAACGAGTAAAGAAAGATGCGGAAGATTATTTGGGCGAAGAGGTGGACGCGGCAGTGATTACTGTGCCTGCTTACTTTGACGCACAGCGAATTGAAGCCACAAAAGAAGCTGGATATATGGCAGGTTTTAAAGAGATTTATATCATCGATGAGCCAGAGGCTACCATGTATGCAATGGGGGATCTGAAAGAGTATGAAGATTGTCTGGTGGTGATTTTTGATGAGGGTGGCGGCACAACAGATGCGGTAGCTATCAAAACATCAAAAGACACTTATGAGGAATTGGTAATCGGCGGGGACAATTACTGTGGCGGCGCTGATCAGGATAAAGCTGTTATGGAATATGTTTGCGAAAATAAACTGAAAGGTGTGACTTTGGATGGGGAGGGCAAGCAGGAACTGCTCCGCAAGGTGGAAGATGCTAAGAAACGCTTGAGTAAAGCAGAGGAGGTACACTTTACAATTATGACCTCTGAAGGCAGAACGGAAGTGGGTCTTACAAGAGAAGAGTTAAATAGCTGTATCAAACCACATGTGGAGAAGGCTTTGAAAGTGCTGGCCGAGCTGTTGGACAAGTTAGAGACGAAAGGATACGCAAAGGTTGATTATGTGCTTCTTTGCGGTGGCGCTACAAGAGTACCATTGTTTATGGAAATGGTGAGAGAACTTTGCCCTGGAGTAGAGATTCGCGCAAAAGATGTGGATGAGGCTGTGGCAAAGGGGGCTTATATCTATGGACAGGCCCTTCAGCAGGAAAACCAGCCTTATATGACCCGTCAAAACGCAGAGTATTTTGGCAATATCAAGAGATTGAAAAGAGTTTCTAGCAGAAGTTACGGCATTAAAGTTCATGTGCATGATGACAGTCACATGGTCAGCAATATGATTTTGCAGAATGAACCGATTCCGGCATCAAAGAAAGAAGTGTATTTTACCAAAGATGAGAACCAGAAAAAAGTGCTTCTGGCTGTTTATGAAAGCACAGATGACAAGGAGATGGAAGAACTTGAGAATGCGGTATGCATCGGTGACTGTGTGCTGGAGATTGGTGTGGACTTAAAGAAAGGATCTCCGATCGAAGTGGAGATGCTTGTGAGAGAAGACGGCACATTGTTCATCCGCGGGCATGAAAAGACTAGCGGAGCAGAGGTAAAATCCTACATGAAGACAAAGGCCTTGCTCTCAGAAGAAGAATTTGCTCAGGAAAAGCAGATGGTGGATGCCATTTGCGAAATTATGGATTAAAGAAGGAGGTTTTGGTATGCAGATTGCCAGATTTTATTTTGGTTTTTATTACGACCAGTTGGATATTGATCAGCAGGCACTCTATCGTAAAGTTGCAAAAGCGGTGGCTAATTATGTGGGGGAACTATCTTTGGATCCCTTTGTCTGCAGTTCCCTGCGCAAGGTGTTGATGGCAGTAAAATATGACAGCCCAGAATTTGCATACTGGAACATGACTGAAAGCAAAGCGGAAGAAGGGTGTCTGGTCTTGAGATATTACACCAAAGAGGAGGATGCAGTGGAGCTGGTGGAAGCATTAAGAGAAAAACGGAAGCAGATCCTGCAGGAATTCAAAATGGAGACAGCGTCTGCAAAAGACTCCGGTGAAAAGGGAACTATGACTGGCAAGATCTATGATTATTTAGTGCATGCCGTGTCGTATGCGGATGCGGAACTTGAACGCCCCATGGAACATCTGTGGATCAATGAGGCAGAGGGACCTTTGCTGAAAGGCAGAGGGGTATGTCTTGGAATTGCGTTTTCTTTGAAATACCTTTTGGATGGGCTTTTGATAGACAACCTGTTGATTACAGGAAAGGCCAAGGTAGCAGGGTGTTATTGCAACCATGCCTGGAATATGGTGGCGTTAGATGGCAAATATTATCACCTGGATGCTACAGTGGATCTTTGGGTGCGGGCTTCTGACACAGACAATGAAGGTCTGACAGACAGAACGTGGGCCAAGGATATCTACCCGTCGTGCTAGCGGAGGGGGATGATTTTACAAGTTTTCACTACAGTAAAATAGTTTTCCAATTTAACACCTGATTTTCTTAAATGGGCACCAGTTTACACATGGTGCTCATTTATTATGTAGGCTAGAAAGGAAGGTGATCGGATGGATCGTTTTTTTAAATACGGAATTTCCGGCGTTGAATTTTACCTGGAAAAAGTAGAGCTGGAAATGAGAGAGAGATTTTACAAAGAAGAAGAGGATGAAGATAAGCTGGATGCCTGGGCTGAAAAGTCCATGGATTATATCTCAGCAATCTATATGTATATGAGTATGCATTTTGCTGATCGTGAGCTGACAGTGCTGAACGTGCTTAAACAGCTGTTTCGCTTGGCATTGACAGGAGAATATTCCCAGTACCAGGAGCTGGATCAGCTTGTATATGAGGATGAGGCCTTAAAGGAGATCAATTATCTGTCCTTCAAAAACCACGTAATGTACTGCGCAAGATGGCTTCAGTATTACTACTATGTGTACGAACTGGACAAACATTCCGGCAAGGATTGGAAGGCAATTGTTGCACTGATGAAAGATTTTGACATGCTGGCTGCCATGAGAAAGCCAATTGTGAAAAAACCAAAAGAGAAGAAGGAAGAACTGCCACAGGAAGAGTTTGTGCCTGCTCTGAGAGATCATTTAGACCGCTACATGATTGGGCAGGATACCTTAAAGAAGAAAATCTGCATGCTTTTGTACTTGTGGATCTACTATGGCGAGAGAACCAATTTCATGATTGTGGGCCCAACCGGCTCTGGTAAGAATCACATCATCAATACCATAGCCAGTTTTCCAAATCTGGGAAGAACCATTATCAGCTATGACTGCTCTCAGCTTACACCGAATGGGTTCACTGGATCTAGTGTCAACGAGATTATGAAACGCTTAAAAGCAGCCTGCGAAAAGGCAAAGCGCCCTGTTGCAGGATCCATCGTATATCTGGATGAGGTGGATAAGATTATTAACTTTAATCACGATTCCAGGGGAGAGAATGTGAATGCCATGGTGCAGCAGCAGATGTTGTCCCTTCTTGCAGGAACAGAGCCGGATGCAGAGGAAGTGCTGTTTATCTGTGGCGGAGCCTTTCCTAGAATTGAGGACTTAAAGAAAGAGACTAAGAAAGGGATTGGATTTGGTGGTCAGGAAGAAGAGGTCATCAACTTTGACAGCTCTCTTAGAGATCAGATCTGTCAGATTGGATGTGAGGCAGAATTCATGGGCAGAATCGGGGAGATTATCCAGTTGGAAAAATTAAACCGCCAGGAGTTAAAGCAGATCCTTACGGACAAGGAGATCGGAGTGATTCCGCAGAAGGTGAAGAGCTATGCGGCTACAGGGGTTCATCTGTGCGTAGAGGAGGATGTGATCGAGCACATTTTGGACCGTATTGTAAAAGAAGACTTGGGCGCCCGCAGTGTAAAAAACGTTATGAATGAACTGGCTGACAGCAAGTATCTCTACGATGTTCTGATGAAAAAGAGCAATAAGCTGGTGATTCATAAAGGAATGCTCTACGGAGATGAGCCTATTTTCTTAACAGAGGAGGTGGCAGAGGATGAAGACTTTTGTACAGGCTATGAGAGATTGTAATCCGGTTAAGCTTATGGGGTATCTCACCCTGGATCAGCCACCGGGACTTTTTGAAAAGCATATGGAAGTGTACGAGAAGCTGTACGCACACTTTTTGCTTCACGGCAATAACATGCCTGAAATGGAAGTAGCTTTAACCGGCTTAGCACCAAGAAGAATAGGTGCCAGTGAAGCTTGTTATGACTTCTACGGTATATTGAATCCTGATTATAAAAAAAGCATCGTGGAAAATCTGTATCTTGTGGATGACATAGAAGAGGTGGAGAATCTTTGGATTTCAGAGACTCTTCTTGAGCAGACCAACGAGATATTTGTGGTGGGAGAGATCCTTCGCAACTTGTTTTCCAAAGGCGAGAGGTTAGACATCTCCATATACGCCAATCCATGGGATTGGGGAAAAGAGGTGCGGGACCAGTATTGTGAGCAGGCTTATCTTAGCCGCAGTGATGAAAATATTGCAAAGCGCCGCAAATGGAATCAGACGTTTTTTAATGGCCACTTGAGACGTTTGATTGTCAATGAAGTGCAGGAATATTTTGAGTGTCAGTGTGAGACTCACGACATGGGCAATCTGCTCTATGGGGACTGCGGATGGTATATAGAATACGCGGCCTTGAACAAACGCTTCCCATTGGAATCTGGGCGGGTCTTTGTGAAAATGCGGGACCTTAAAGAAACATGCGCTGAAGTGGGATTAGAAACCTACAGAGAAGTGGTAGAGATGAAAGAGCGGATTTTGATCGAGCCTAGTGCAGCTCCTAAGGATAAACATCTGGTGTATGTGAAAAATGCCTTGGGAGAGATTCTTGAATTAAAGGAAGTGGAAGAAGAACGCCTGATGTGTATGGATATCCGTGTTCTAGATAAAGAAGAAATGGGGG
>JAZQSD010000050.1:0-4807 GCA_045629925.1 Eubacterium sp. | reverse complement strand
TTACCAGATAGGGTCTGGTAAGGAATCTGGCCGTGCTCCAAAAGAGCTTCCATCAGTCTGGCTCTTGCTGTCTGATGTTTTCTCACCATCTCATTATAAATGGCCACAGCCTGTTCTCTGTCCATGGTCAGTCTTACGACTTTCACTTCCTTCTCCGTGGCTTTGCGCTTTACAGGAAGGACTGTTTTTAACGCCTGGTTCATGGTGCCGCCATAATTGGTGCGCATCCATGCAGCCAGCGCCAACATCTGATTTTGGGCTGTAATACTGTCTGGAATCACCTTGCTGATTGGCTTAATTTTGGCAGGATCATAGTCTGTGGTGTCAGTTAATTCCAATACAAAGCCTGAAATCATACGGTTGCCTTTGCCAAACGGGATCATCACTTGCATCCCTGGGCGAAGTTCTGTCTTCATTTCTTCCGGAACAAGATATTGAAATGTCCGGTCTAATTTTTCCAACGAAATATCAATTACTATATTGGCATAACAAGCCATCTGCTCACCACCTTTTAAACAGTCTCTGCCAACTTTATATTATATGTCATAACAGAATGAATGTCAAAATATCTCCTCCTCTGTTTCCGTTGGTTTTTCTTTACTTTTGAAATTGATTATTATATGATGTTTAAGGAATAATTAGATAAGGGAGGTCGATTATGAGACATTTAATAAGTCCGCTGGATTTTAGTGTTGAAGAACTGGATAAACTCTTAAATCTGGCAAATGATATAGAAAATAATCCTAAGAAATATGCCCATGCATGTGATGGTTTAAAACTTGCCACTTGTTTCTACGAACCAAGTACAAGAACAAGATTAAGTTTTGAAGCAGCTATGCTTAATTTAGGCGGACAGGTTCTTGGTTTCTCTGATGCAGGAAGTTCTTCTGCTTCAAAAGGCGAAAGCGTTTCTGACACTATCCGCGTAATTTCAAGCTACGCTGATATCTGTGCAATGCGTCATCCAAAAGAAGGCGCACCATTAGTTGCCAGCGAGAAATCCTCCATCCCAATCATCAATGCCGGTGATGGCGGTCATCAGCATCCAACACAGACTCTGACAGATCTTCTTACGATCCACAGTCTGAAAGGACATTTTGATAACCTGACTATCGGTCTTTGCGGCGATTTAAAATTCGGCCGTACTGTTCACTCTCTTATCAAAGCTTTGGTTCGTTATGAGAATGTTAAGTTTGTCTTGATCTCTCCTGAAGAATTAAGACTTCCAAGCTACATCCGCGAAGATGTATTAGACAGAAATAACATCGAATACGAAGAAGTAATTCGCTTAGAAGAAGCCCTTCCAGATCTGGACATCCTTTACATGACTCGCGTTCAGAGAGAACGTTTCTTCAACGAAGAAGACTATATCCGCATGAAGGATTTCTACATTTTGAACAAAGCAAAAATGGAGCTTGCCCCAGCAGATATGCTTGTACTTCATCCACTGCCACGAGTAAACGAGATCTCAACAGACATTGATGATGATCCTAGAGCCGTTTACTTTAAACAGGCAAAATACGGTGTATATGTTCGAATGGCATTGATCCTTACATTACTGGAGGTGGAAATCTAATGTTAAATGTTGGCGCGATTAAAGAAGGTTTTGTATTAGATCATATCAAGGCTGGCACATCTCTTCAGATCTACCACGACTTAAAGTTAGATCAGCTGGACTGTTGTGTTGCCATTATCAAAAATGCAAAAAGCAATAAAATGGGCAAGAAAGACTTGCTGAAAGTAGAATGCGATATCAATGAACTGAATCTTGATATTTTAGGGTTCATCGATCACAACATCACTGTTAACATTATCAAGGATGAGAAGATTGTAGACAAAGTAAAACTTCAGCTTCCAAAAGAAATCCGCAATGTTATCAAGTGCAAAAACCCTCGTTGCATCACATCTATCGAGCAGGAATTGGAGCAGGTATTCTACCTTACAGATGTAGAAAACGAAGTATACAGATGTAAATACTGTGAAGAAAAATATCACAAATTTAAAAAGAAATAATATTAAAGGCAGCTGCATATTATTGCAGCTGCCTGTTTTATTTTCATCTTATCCATTTAACACAACTTGTTCGATTTCTTTCTCAATTGCCTGTTTTTCATCCAAAACAGTAGCTTTCATATGCCTTAAATTCACAAGGGTGTCTTCTATCTTATCGCAAGTAACCTGGACATTATCAATGGAGCAATTGATTTCATCACGTACCTTCCAGTCTGAAAACAAACCATCAAAGAAAAAATCTGCAAACTGTAAAAATCCACTGATACGTACATCCATATCTGCACTGATCGTTACATCAGTCAATTCTGTTTTAAATTTACGCAGTTTTACCTGTAATGTCTCCACGGATAGCTGGGCTTCATCCAGCGCCTCATACTTTCTTATATCACCAAGAATTCCTCCACCTATCATATCCCAGGTGCTCCAAGCTTTTGCTTCACCAAGATTGTCCAACACTTCATTGGCAGCACGCAAAGCTTCTTCTCCTGCACAGATTGCTTCTTGTATCTCCACTTCTTGATGCTGAATAAGTGTTAACTTTTCCTCCAGCCCGCAAATTTCATCTTTCGCATTCGGATCTGATTCCATTAAATAAGCAAATTTCTCATCAAATACTTTTTTGTATCGCACTTCACATCCAAAAAGTTCTTTTAACTGATACTCAGCAGCATCAATATCGGCGTTCAAAGCAGCCAGCTCACTCATGGCAACATCATATCTTATCCTTGCTTCGTATGCCTCCTGCCGCTCCTTGTCCAGTTTTTCATCTTTTTTCCCAACTACATTAAAGAAAAAACTAGCCAGACTTCCGCCTTCTATCTTTGCTACATCATGTTCTTCTTTTTTCTTGGAGTCTTCCAGAAGCTTTGTCTTTTCTTCCAGCTCTTGTCTCTGATTTCTCATGTCAGGAAGAATTGCTTCAAGATGACTTTTTTTCGCCATTTTATTTCTAAGATCATCTAACAAAACATCATATTGCTTCATCTTAACACCTCCTGGTGACTCAGTGTAAACCTACTGCTTCTGGTCTTTAAAACCGTATCTACACATAAAACTTCTCCATTGTGTCCAAGCAGATACAGCCTAATCTTCCACCATATCCAGCTCCACAGTCAATGGCGATGTGATTGTTCTTCTCACAGATCTCATCTCTATAGTTTTCTGGTGCTACCTGGTCAATTGCAAGTCCCTGTTCCATGGCAAAAATAATCCTTGTGGGCGTATGACCTGTAACAAGATATGTGTTTTTAAAATATACCTTTTCATAATCAGGCATGTGAAAGATCATTTCTGTCAGATCATATTCATCCAGACTTCTTTCCTTCGAAAAATGATCCAATCCAGCGTGAACCAACAAGAATTGTCTCCCACCGGCTTTCACCACATCATACAGTTCAAATTCCATCAGGTAATCCAGCACATCCTGTTGCTGTTCTGAAGACAGTTTCTGAAATTCATTGATGGTGGTCTCTCCACCTACAGCCATCCATTCTGCCAACCCTTGAATAAAATCCGCTTCCACGTTGTTGATACTCTCTTCTGTCACTTCCTGTAACAGCCATGGTAAGGAAACAGATGCCATATATTCATGGTTGCCAAGAAGGGGTATCACATTTGGCCTCATCATCATATCTTGTAAGATCTTCATTCCCGCCGGGCCTCGATCAATCACATCTCCTAATACATAGAGCGTGTCATTATCAGAAAACTGGATTTGCTCCAGCATTTTAATATATTTATCATAGTGTCCGTGTATATCAGCCATTACGTATATCATCAGATACACCTCCCTTAAGCATCCTCCTACAGACTGGTCTTGTTCTTCACTGCTTTTCCTACCGCTTTTCCAATCTCGTCGCCAGCTTTGTAGCCAACAATATCACCTACTAATTCACCTGCAACAGCACCTACCATCAATCCTGCCGCCGTCCCAACTCCAGGCACTACAGAGCCAACTGCAGAACCTAAAGCACCTCCAACTACAGCACCGGTCTTGCTGGCCGCCACAGAAGACGCGTAGCAAACGCCCTTCTTACTTAACTGCTCCGCGCACTCTGCCTTATTGATGTTTCCATTGGCGTATCGATAAACAACTTTTCCAAAATCTGCCGCAATTACCACCACATTGGCCACATCTACAACCCTGCGGCACACCTTTCCTGCCACAGTTTTTTTCGTACTTTTGGCACTTGTTGCCGAAAGAATACGGGCTCCGTTTCGGATAGCGGAAGCATTTGTTGGTGTTTTAATATTCGCTCCTGTCAACTTTCGCACGCCCATTTCTCCTTTCCTGGGCAGAAGTTGTTTCTACTTTGCTAAAACAACCTCCTAAAACTTTCTAAGTTCTACACTTCCGTCATCATCAGTATTTGTAATACTCTTGACCACCACATAGTATCCTGCATTTGCATTGATCTGCACATATACACGATCTCCAACCTTATGTCCCATCAACGCTTTTCCGATAGGGGAATCAATGCTAATCAATCCTTTCAAAGAATTACCTCTCACTGTGGTGACAATTGTGTATGTTTCTGTCTCATCATCGTCCTCGAAGTACACTTCTACAGTATTGTTAAGACCCACTTCATCTTCTTTAGACTCGTCGGACACAATCTTTGCAGTCTTGATCATTTTTTCCAAATATCGTATACGGCTCTCGTTCTGATTTTTAAACTTTTTCGCAGCATGGTACTCAAAATTCTCACTCAGATCACCATGGGCTCTGGCCTCTTTCACGTCTTCAAGAGCCTGCTTTCGCACAACCAATTTGCGGTATTCAATCTCTTCCTCC
>JAZQSD010000049.1:0-3927 GCA_045629925.1 Eubacterium sp. | reverse complement strand
GTTCCAAGACTAAGATTCGGCATATCTTCTCGAAGATGACTGTAGATGAACTCTGCAGTTGGATGATCAGTACGGCCAATCAGGAATGCTTGAATAGCATCTCGTTGTTTGCTTTTTTTGATCATGTTTTTCTCCTTGTCTGAATCAATATTAGTAACTGTTACTGTTATTATAGTCAGACAATTGTTCTGTGTCAATACTTTTTGTAAAAAAATAAAAAAATTTGCAGCAAAAGGGAAATATCGGCATATATTGTTATGAAAGGTTTTTAAGATAAGAGTTGGGAGGAAGTATGGCCAGTTATAGACGTTTCATTACATATCTGTTTCGTTATGAGAATGGCGAGAAAAAGGAGCAGATGGGATACGTAAAGGTTGAGCAGCGACAAAATGTGGGAAAAATAGATGTTTATTTGAAAAATTGCAGTGGAGATGTGGTCGAGATTCGGCCTTATTTTTTTGCAAAAGGGATACGAGTTCCAATTGGGACCATTTCTATAAAAAACCGTGTGGCAACAGGAAGTTTTCGGCTGGAGTGTCACCGGTTGGGCGGAAAGGAACTAAACTTAGATGAAGTGCGGGGAATATGGATTCCTATTAGTGAAAGGGAAATAATCTTCAGTCAGTGGGATGACGGGGAATACTCATGGGAGGAATTGAAGTGGGAGCAACCAGAGTTTGAGGAATCTTGTGGTGAAGAGGAGGATATAGCTGGAAAAGAGAATGTATGTAATGAGGCGGAAGAACCTAGGGTAGAAGAGCAGGTTGTGTGTCAGCAACTGCAGGAGAAATCGTATGCAGCCGAGAGGTTGTTAGCATGTCGTCCGAGATTTTTTCCGTTTGATGGGAATAGAGATACTTGGGCGGTGCAGATTCAGCCAGGAGATGTGAAGAATTTACCGGAAAAGTATTGGGATTTAAGCAAAAACAGTTTTGTTTTGCGGGGATATTTTAAATATGGAAAGATCTTGCTTGTTTGCAGGGGGCAAGAGAAAGGTTGGCTATTAGGTGTGCCGGGGGTGTATCACAGACAAGAAAAGGTGATTGCGGGAATGTTCGGTTTTACAGATTTTTACAATAAGGAGGAAAAAGAAGTTCAGGCAGGCTCTTTTGGATATTGGTGTATGCCTTTGGCGTGGGAATAAAAAGTTGCGCCATACGGAAAAGAATGTGATAGAATAAAAAAGGTTCCACAAAAGTGTGAGCAGGAATGAGGAGAGCGAGATGTCTGGATTGACACAAGATGAGAAATATATGAAACAGGCCATCAAGCAGGCCAGAAAAGCGGAATCCTTGGAGGAAGTTCCTATCGGCTGCGTGATCACATATGAAGGAAAGGTGATTGCCAGAGGATACAATCGGAGAAATACGGACAAAAATACATTGGCCCATGCTGAGATTGCTGCCATCAGAAAGGCTAGCAAAAAAATGGGTGATTGGCGTCTGGAGGGCTGTACGATGTACGTGACTTTAGAGCCATGTCAGATGTGCGCGGGTGCGTTGGTGCAATCTAGAATTAGTCGAGTTGTGATTGGAAGTATGAATCCAAAGGCTGGTTGTGGGGGCTCTGTGTTGAATTTGCTGCAGATGTCACAGTTTAATCACCAGGTAGATGTAGAGCGCGGCGTCTTGGAGGAAGAGTGTTCTGAAATGCTTAGCAGTTTTTTTAAAGGTCTTAGGGAAAAGAAGAAGCTTCTCAAACAGCAACAGGTTGACAATCAAATCTAGAACAGATATAATGGAATCTCCGAGCAGCTGGGGAGGTAGCGGTGCCCTGTACCAACAATCCGCTATAGTTGGAGTGATATCTGGCCCCGGACATTTTACTTGTAGAGCTGCCCTTTATAAGTGGCGTTGATGTTTTGGGTCTCGCGCAATAGAAATCTGTGAACCAGGTCAGGACGGGAACGTAGCAGCCTTAAGCGGAACCTTCTATGTGCCGTGAGGGTGCCTGGGCTGAGTTAACTGTAAAGGTAACGTCTGGGAGTTGTGTTCAAAGCCGGATGCTCGGATTTAAGAGAGCGAATGCGTGGTTGTTTTGCAACCACGTTTTTTTGTAGCCACTGGGGACGGCAGGAGCATTTCCCTTGAATAAAGATAAGAAAATGGGTATAATAGACTACGACAAAACAACCATACCCAAAAAGGAGATATGATTATGAGCGAAGAATTAAAAGAAATGATGGAAGAAGACGACGTATTATACATGACACTTACATTTGATGATGGCGAAGAAGAAGAATGTGAAGTGCAGGGCGTTTTCGAATGTGACGGCAAAGAATATGTTGCGTTGCTTTCCGATAATGGCGATGCATATATCTATGGATACCGCCCATTAGATGGTGATGAATTCGAACTTCTTGATATCGAGACAGAAGAAGAATTCGACAGAGCTGCTGCTAAATATGATGAAATCATGGAAGCAAAAGAGGATTAATCTAAATTAGTGAATGAATTTCAATGAGCTGAGTCACAAGGCAAGGCTGATTGATATGGTTGAATGAAGTATCAGAAATAAGAGTAATTGAATGATAAAAAGTGCAAGCTTTCAATGAAAGCTTGCACTTTTTTTATGGGGGATAAATGAAGTGGTGCGTCAGAAGTAAGAAAATAAGTAGTGAACGTATCTTCTTCGAGTTGCATAGCAAGCGAAGGTGCGTAAAATGTAAGAAATTAAGTTGTAAACACACCTGCTTTTTGAGTAGGAACCATTACGGGTATGTGAAAGAAAAGAAAAAATATTACAAACATACCTGCATGTGAAAAGACGACGGGAAAAGGTGTGTAGAAGTAGTAAAAATAAGAGTTTAACATGCGTAGTTGCGATAAAAACAGTAAAAGGAGGTGTGTGGAAGAACAAAAACACGAGGGTAAACATACCTAGTGGTGAAACTATGGCAAGTAGAGGTGCGTCAGAGATAAGAAAAAGGGATAGAAACATACCTGCTTGCGAAAAGACGGCAAGTAGAGGTGCGTCAGAGGCGAGAAAAAGGGGATAGAAGCATATCTTCCTGCGAAAAGATGGCAAGCAGAGGTGTGTCAGAAGCGAGAAAAAGGGATAGAAGCATATCTTCCTGCGGAAAGACGGCAAGCAGAGGTGCGTCAAGATTGAGAAAATACGCAACAAACATTACTTGCGGTTAAACCTAAGGGGAAAACGAAGATAATAAAAGCCTCGGTGCACATCGGAGGGGATTTGCCTCTATGTGACCGAGGTTTTTGTGGGGTATAAGGATATGTTGTTAATCTTCTTCGTAATCTATAACTCCATCGCCTAGCGCTTCAAAGAATTCTGCGCTGTCGCTTTCCGGCTGTTTGGTAATCATGCTGACGAGGATCATGCAGACAGTGCTGCCAATAAGACCGAAGGTGCCGTACCAGCTGCCGCCAATGTTCCAGACAAAATATGTCATTAGAACAAGAACAGTTCCCACGATTGCGGACACGATAGCTGCCTGCTTGGTAGCTTTTTTCCAATACAGGCCGATGACCAAGATTGCAAAAAGTGGTGTCACAATAGCGATGGCGAACATAATCAGGGTAAAAATCAGGTCTGGCGGATTGAGCGCCATGATTATGCTGGCCACACCAATGATGGCAATGATGATGCGAGTAGCAAAAAGTTTCTGATTTTCTTTTAGCTTAAGTCGGAAGGTATTTACTAAAATGTCGTTTGTCAAAATCGTTCCGGATACAAGCAGGAAAGAGTCTGCAGTGGTAACGCCCACGGCAACGGCGCCTACAAAGAATCCAATCATAAGCACGATTCCAAGATATGGATGAACGGTGTGAATGATATTCTGTACCAAATATGGAATGATATATTCTGTTTCTGCTGTGCCAAGTCCTGGCATCAGGGCGATGGCAACCAGACCGATCAGCATGCAGCTGCTCCAAACAATTAGCTGTAAGATAGGTGTCATAAACA
>JAZQSD010000048.1:0-4337 GCA_045629925.1 Eubacterium sp. | reverse complement strand
TGTCCTTGGTTCCGGCACAACTGCTATCGCAGCAGGCGAGATTACTTCTGTGAAAGGGGAAGATCTGTACTTGCAGACAATGGAAAGAGAATATACAACTGCGGATGTAGATATTATAAATCTTGACGTTGTTGACAATGTAACTGTCTTTTCCGTGACAGCGGAAGAATTGGCTGCGGAGGGATACAATGTTGTGAGTATGGAAACAGAATCTGGAATAGAAACTTATGGGACCCAAAAGATTTTCAATTGGGATATTGCGGCATCATCTATTGCTGCAAGTGGTAATTTCTTGAAGCGCAAGGATACAGAAATTGAGGTTCATTGTTATGTCACTTTCCCAAGCGGGCAGAGTGGAAGTGCTAGAGTAGGTGTTATAGAACCAGATGGAACATTTGTATATACATTATGTGCCAATAACGATGCTGTTACACTGACATATACATGCGAACGTTTGGGATATCACAAAGTTGCTGTTCAAAATCTCAGAAGCCATTCAATCAATGCGAACGGATTCTATGTTCGTTAGTCATTAATCAGCCCCAGCATCTGGGCATAAGAAATAGATGCGTGTACTTTGAAAATTAAATATTGAATGTTACACAAGACTTTTGTATGTCATGAAGAAGCATATGCAACATTCAATTACAATGTCAAACAATTTAATAACTAGCAAAACAAATCATTTTATTAAAAACTAAATATTGTAAAACAACATTAAAACTAAAAACAAAACAACAAAAAATAAAAAATAAGAAAGGAAATTCTTATTTTTACGGTTCCTATTGCACGAAAGTGCACAAATCATTTGTACTAAAAAAATGGCAGGTGAGACCATCAACCTGCCATTTTTTGTCGATAACTATTGAGAACAGGAATTATCTCTTTTTGATCGGTGGCAAACAATGTCTGTTTTTGCTACCATGAAAGAAAAAAGGAGTAATTGGCAAATTCATAAAATTTTCACTAATTTGTAGTTGTTCTTTTGAAACACTTGCGTTAATATAGTTTAGATATAAAATCGATTGTTCTTTTCGCAGAACAATCAAAGGGAACATAGGACTTGAATTCTGATGATGGGAGTATCATATGGCAGGACGCAAGAGAAACACAGTTAGCAGAAAACGCAGAAAACGAAAACTCATATTATTTATTGTTGAGATTATCATATTGTTATTGTTATTAGGCGGTATATACGTTGCATCCAAGTTTAACCTGATGGAACACGACGAGATTAACAAATCCGAAGTTCAGAATAATGAACTGAAGGAAGAGACCAAAGAAGTGCTGAACGAATATACAGATATTGCACTGTTTGGTTTGGATAACCGCTCTTCTAATACATACGATTACGGGAACAGTGACGTTATCATTGTGGTAAGTATCAATAACCAGACAAAAGAGATCAACATGGTATCTGTATACCGAGACACATATCTCGATATTGCAGAGTGGGGCAACGAACCGAAGTTCCGCAAAGCTAATTCAGCATATGCCAATGGTGGTGTGGATCGCGCCATCACAATGTTGAACAAAAACCTGGATCTTGATATTGATGATTACCTTGTATTCGACTTCGCATCTGTTGCAGACGCTATCGATATCCTCGGCGGCGTAGAGATTGAGATCACAGAAGCTGAAGTGAAGTATATGAAGAAATACATAGCTCACACAAACGGTATCCTTGGAACTGATTCACCACTAATCTACGAAGCTGGTAAGCACAACTTAGACGGTGTTCAGGCGGTTGCTTATTCCAGAATCCGTTACACAGCCGGCGGCGACTTCAAACGAGCACAGAGACAGCGAGTTGTAATTGCGGCAGCGTTAGAAAAGGCCAAGAGCAGCAATCTGTCCACGTTAAACGAATTGGTAAATGCTGTTTTCCCAGAGATTCGCACAAGTATGAATTCTGGTACGATGATTTCCATGGCAGGATCTCTGCTGAAATATGACATGGGAGAGAGCTATGGCTTCCCATTTGACAGAGCAACAATGGATCACCCTTCTAAAGGCGATATCGTAGTGCCATGTACTTTGGAATCAAACGTAATCGAGCTTCACAAGATCTTGTACGATGAGACAGATTATGTTCCATCTCAGACAGTACAGGATTACAGCGACTGGATGATCAATGACACTGGCAAAACAGAAAATAGCGCAATTGACGATCAGTTCACACTGGATGATCCGGAAGCGGAAGATTCAACAAACGAATAATTTTTGAGGCATAGTTTTCTATGCCTCTTTTTTTGTGCAAAGGGGCAGCAGTTTTCGGAATATTGCCAATCATATATGGGAGGAAAACAAATGAGCTTGAAATTATATATCTGTCCGGATTGCGGCTGGCTCCGTGCAGTTTCGCGCCGTTCAAAAGTAGAATGTTTCAAATGCGGGCTGCCACAGATGGAGGCGGTAAAGTTAACCTTTAGCCGCTATACCACAATGACATTAAAAGAAAGACAAGATTATGTGGACAGCTGGTTCTACATCCATAAAAGAACAAAGATTAAAAAAATTTAACACTCTATACACAAAACAAACACAATTCATGGGTAAACTGAACATATAAAATGTCTAAGTGGAGGTTATCCTATGATCGATAGAGAAAATATGTACACTGCTGATGCAGGAAACAGAGAAAATCAGAACCAGCAGAGCACAGATTGGAATCAGGAGAATCGTTCCTATTACAATCCTCAGGATGGATCTGTGTATCGCTACAAGTATACACCTGAAAAGAAACCAGAGCCTAATGAGAAAAAGAACAAAGGTCGATTTGTGAAAGGTCTTTTGCGATGTGTAGTTTTTGCGGTTGTGTTTGGTTTAATATCAGGTGGTGTTTTCAAGGGTGTAACGAATATTAGCTTTGATAAAACTTCCAACACAGGAGCAGTAGAAGAAAATGGTAACGCTGGGGCATTGTCAAATGAAGGAACTATAGATCCGACAGCGGTGAGCACCGCGGTAACGGTTACAGATGTGTCTGATATTGTTGATAATGTAATGCCTGCCATTGTATCTATCACAAGCCTCAGTACGGTGGAGTATTACAATTTCTTTGGACAGACACAGAGTTACGAGGGTGAAAGCGCTGGTTCCGGCATTATTGTGGCGGAAGATGACGCCAACTTATATATTGTAACAAACAATCACGTGGTGGAAGGTGCAACATCTCTTACCATCTCTTTTGTAGATGATCAGGCAGTTACAGCTGTTGTGAAGGGAACAGATTCCAGTACAGATCTTGCAGTGGTGTCTGTGTCTAAAGAAGTTATGCCGCCAGAAACACTGGCAAACATTAGGATTGCAACATTAGGAGATTCTGATAAGCTTCGGGTAGGAGAGTCTGCAGTGGCCATCGGCAATGCGCTTGGTTATGGACAGTCTGTTACTACAGGCGTAATCAGTGCCCTTAACAGAGAAGTGACAACTGCGGATGCAAGCACAGGTGCATCCGTTACAAACGAACTGGTTCAGACAGATGCAGCCATCAACCCTGGTAACAGTGGCGGCGCGCTTCTTAATATGAACGGGGAAGTGATCGGTATCAATTCTGTAAAATATTCAGACACTAAAGTAGAGGGAATGGGATATGCGATTCCTATCAATACAGCTCAACCAATCATCAAAGATCTTATCACTCGTGAAAAAGTATCCGAAGCGAAAAGCGCATATCTGGGAATTAGCGGTGTGGATGTGACACCAGAATTGTCGCAGGCATACAATATGCCAGAAGGAATCTTCGTGGCTCAGGTATCCGAAGGAAGCGCAGCCTACAAAGCCGGAATCAAAAAAGGTGACATTATCATCAGCTTTGATAACAAGACTGTAAAATCCATGGAAGCACTGAAAGACTTGCTACAATATTATGAAGCAGGACAGAAAGTGGACATCGTGGTAACTTATGCAGAGCGCGATCACTATGTGGAAGAAACAATCTCTGTTACTCTGGGAAGCAAAGTTCAATAGAACGATTTCTTCTATATGAGTAAGTGCATGACAAATTAATAGATGAGAAATTGCAAAAGGAGATGTTGCGGCATCTCCTTTTTTGCTTAAAGATTTGCTTAAAGAAAACGAAAAAACAGTGTTGACAAAGAAAAAAACGCGTGATATTATTATGGAGCTGACCGCAAAAATACTTAAAAAAGTAATCGGACAGAAAAATAAAAAAAGTTGTTGACAAAGCGAATTTGTGATGATAAGATAGCAAAGTTGCTGAACAACAGCAAACGAACTTTGATAACTGAACAGTGAAATATCCTTGAAAGATTCTAAGAGAATAATTCAAAGAACAAGCATAATTATATGCAACCTTAAAACAGTAAAACGTT
>JAZQSD010000047.1:0-35641 GCA_045629925.1 Eubacterium sp. | reverse complement strand
ACTCAACACCTTAAAAAGTAGTTTCTGAACTCCACCCTACCTATTAGCAGACTACAGTACTACTGTCATATGCAATAAAAAAGGGATTCCAGGAGGTTCAGGGTAATGGACCTTCGCACGGAATCCCTTGATTTCAACGTTTTTCAGTTGTTTATTTGTCTTTCTTTGACAGCAGACAGACTGTCTCCGCAGTAGCCCGCAGCCAATCAGTCATCGCCTTCGGCTCGACTTCTTGGGCGTGCCTTGCATGGACCTCCGTAATCTACTCTCACTTCGCTTACGCTCGTGACAGCAGAACTACGGTCTCCACATGGGTGGTATGACAAAACTGATCTACAGCCCTTACTTTCTTGATCTCATAATCTGTCTCACAAAGAATCTTAAGATCCCTTGCCAAAGTTGCAGAATCGCAGCTTACATACACAACTCGCTCTGGCTGCATTTTCAAGATCGTGTCTAAAAGTTCAGGATCGCATCCTTTTCGTGGTGGGTCTACAACGATTACATCTGCATATGCTTTTCTTCCTGCTGCTGCCTCATTTTTGTAAAATTCAGGCAGGATATCTTCTGCTGCCCCAACAAAAAATTCTGCATTTTCTATTCCATTGATCTTTGCATTGTTTTTCGCATTTTCAATGGCCTGCGGAATAATCTCAACCCCGTAAACTTTTTTTGCTTTCTGAGCAAGGAACAAGGAGATGGTTCCAATTCCGCAATAAAGGTCCCACACGGTCTCGTCACCTTTCAGGCCAGCATACTCTAAAGCCAAACCATACAGAGCCTTTGTCTGGACTGGATTTACCTGATAGAAAGATAATGGTGAAATCTGATATTTGATGTCACCGATGTAATCTGTGATATATTCCTGCCCCCAAAGCAGTGTGATCGTATCTCCCATAATCACGTTCGTCTGCTTGGTATTATGATTCAAGGTAATTGATGTCATGCCCTCAATCTTTGTCAAAGCATCAACAAAAGCATCCGCATGTGGCAAACTCTTTCCATTGATAATCATACACACCATGATCTCTTTAGTTGTAAAACCATATCGAATCAGAACATGACGAACAAGTCCTTTTCCTGTCTCTTCGTTATATGCAGTAATCCCTTTTTCTTCCATTATGGAAATGATAATATCAAGTATTTCTTTGTTTACAGAAACGCCCAATGCACAGTCTCTGTTTGGAATAATCTGATGAGTTCTTCCCGCGTAAAAACCAGTTACAATATGTCCCTCTTTGTCTGTTCCAATAGGAAACTGGGCTTTGTTTCTGTAATTGTAAGGATCCTCCATCCCAACAATTGGTTCCACCGGAAGGTCATCCACGTTAAAACCACCGATGCGCTTCAAATTCCCCAGCACTTTATTCTGTTTGAATTCCAACTGTTTTTCATAAGATAAGGCCTGGATCTGGCAACCGCCGCACTGTCTGTGAAACTGGCATCTTGGTTCAGTTCTCCAAGGAGATGGCTCAATAACTTCCATCATACGGGCAAAACCATACTGTTTTTTCATCTTCATAACCTTTGCCCTAACGGTATCGCCAATAAGAGCATCCTTGATAAACAGCGCTATGCCGTCCACTTTTCCGATGCCTTCGCCGCCTACTCCCATATCTTCTATTTTTACAATAAATTCATCATTCTTTTTCATACGTTATTCCTATTTTCAAAAAATGCTGCAGCCATTAGACCGCAGCATTCTATTATTTACTTGTTCTGCGAATATTTGATTCCAGCAATCGATTATATCCCTGCCATTCCAGGCTGTTCTCTGGTGTTACCGAAAGAGCTTCTTTCATTGTCTGCATCTTAGCGTCTGTATTGTCCGCGTAGCTAAGAGCCAATGCTTCGATCAAAGCTGGTTTTTTAGGAGAACCGAATTCCAACTCTCCGTGATGTGCAAGAATGCAGTGTTTCAACTCGATAGAAAGTCTTTTTGGAAAATCCGGAATCTGACAGATCTTCTCCCCGATCATCTCTGCACCCATCATAATGTGGCCAAGGAGCTGGCCTTCGTCCGTATAATCATTTTCAGGGAAAACAGACAGTTCTTCTAACTTTCCGATGTCGTGGAACATAGCCGCTGTCAAAAGCAGATCTCTGTTGATGATCGGATACTGTTTTGTCATAAAGTCACACATCTGAACAACACTTAATGTATGTTCCACCAAGCCGCCCACAAATCCGTGATGAACACTTTTCGCTGCAGAGTGGAACTGAAAACGTTTTGCAAAATCTGCATCTTTAAAAAAGTTTTCAGCCAGTTTTTTCAGATATGGATTCGCCAGGCCATTCACATACCCTAAAAGCTGTTTGTACATCTCTCCGATGTTTTTCTCAGACACAGGCAGATAATCTGCTGGATTACAGTCAGATGGGTCCATCTTTCTAACACGCTTCACATTCAGCTGCAAGGAGCCCTGAAAACTTGTCACGTCACCCATTACGTAAATATAATCCAGAGAATCAAACTCCTCAATCCCTGCAGATCCCACATCCCAGATCTTTGCATCCAAAGTCCCTGTCTTATCCTGAAGGATCAGACTGTCGTATGGTTTCCCTGCCTTTGTCAAGGCTGTCTGTTTATGCTTACAGAGATAGATCTCGCTTACGCGCTCTCCCTCTCTTAATGTCTCAATAAATTTCATTTTAATATCCCTTCTAATACTATTCCGCAACTCCAAGAACGGCTTTACAGTCTACTTCCTGGTATTTATCGTCATTGCCTGAACGAAGAACAGTAATCGTTATCTTCTGCTCTGGTTCTGCACTGATCATAAATTCTTCAAACTGCATCTCTGTCAGCATCTCTTTGCCATCGATTTCAACGATGACATCGCCCACCTGAATTCCTGCTGCCCCGGCAGGAGAATCCATGTCTACTTCTTTGACAAAAATTCCATCTGGCAGACCATATGTCTCAGAAACATTTACAGTAACTTCACTGATGCCAACGCCAAGATAAGCAGGTCTCTGTCCTGCTTTCAACTTTGTGATAAGACCGGATACATCTGCGATATTGATGGCGCGAAGTGCTTCTTTGCTGCTGCTTTTGCAAATCAAGCCAATCATCTTGCCTTCTGAATCAAGCAGCACACCTCTTGAATTAGGGTAAGCCGCAATACTGGTTGTAAAAATTCTATAATTCTTATCTTCATAAGAAATCTTCTTACCTGCAGCAGTAATATTGCCCACAACAACAGAATACGCTTCTTCCTGAGGACTGCCGATTCCAATTACGAAAGCCCCTGGAGTTGTTATGGCGATATCTGCCATCTCCAGTGGGAGAATTGCCGTTCTGACAGCTTCATCAATGGAGTCCTGTTCTACTGCCAACACCGCCAGCCCTGTTACCTTATCATAAGATTTCAAAGAGGCTGACGCCTTTTCTCCACCGAAAAATTCCACTTCTATGTCATCCGCATTTTCCAAGCGGTCTGTCTCTGTTAAGATAAAAACTTCTGTCTCTGTCAACTCAAGAATCACTCCAGACCCAGATACGTTTCTCTGGAAATCATCCTCAAACCAGTCCTTTTCATTTGTAACACCGCTGATAGCCACTACAGATCTGGCCGCTCTGCTGCCGATACTGTAAAGTTCTGTCTGCAATGTTTCGTATCCGTCCAGTGTAGGTTCAATCTTTTCCTGAACAACGATCTGCTCTGGAACAGTGGTCGTTTCTTCTCCTACATCTTCACTAGGTGGCACACTTGGCTGACTCTGCTGGTTTTCCACAGCATTTTTTATAGTTCCACACAGGAATCCTGATATCACACCAAAAACAGCTGCGAGTAGGATTACCGCCCCCAGCTTTTTGACAAATCTTTTTTTATTTGTAGGTACTTTCTTGGTTTCTTCTTTTAAGAAATTATATTCCTTATTATTGTCTTCTCCCATATGCACACACCTCTACATAATTATACGTATTCCAGCAACCCGTTGCAACATTTAATTCTTCGAACCTCAGGTTTACACACTTGGCATTTTAAGGTAAACTATAAACTGGAGGTTTTATATGAATCAAAAAGCTTTACGAATTTTAGAGTACGATAAAATTATAAATATATTGATGGAACAGGCCACTTCCCAGGCGGGAAAAGAATACTGCAGACAGTTAAAACCTATGACTTCTCTCTCTGCGATTCTTACCGCTCAGCAGGAAACCAAAGATGCCCTGTCCCGCATTTACAAAAAAGGCAACTTAGGCTTCGCAGGGCTCTTAAATCCAGAAGGATCTTTAAAGAGATTAGAGATCGGCGGTGCCTTAAGCATTGTGGAATTGCTGGACATTTGTCGCCTGTTAGAGATTGCCAAGCGTGCAAAAGCCTACTCTAGAGAAGAGAGAGGCGAGGCTCCTACAGATTCTCTCACAGACCGTTTTTCCCGCATTGAGCCTTTGACTCCACTCCACGAAGAGATCCGCCGATGCATTATTGACAAGGATGAGATCAGTGACGATGCCAGTCCTGCGCTCCACAATATCCGCAGACAGATCCGCAGTGCCAACGACCGCATCCACGGTGCTATGAGTGCTATCTTGAACAACAGCAAGACCCGCACCTACTTACAGGATGCAGTCATCACTATGAGAAACGACAGATACTGTCTTCCAGTGAAGGCAGAATATAAGAATCAGTTTCCAGGCATGATCCACGATCAGTCTTCCACCGGTTCTACTCTTTTTATCGAACCGATGTCTGTTGTTAAGCTAAACAATGAACTGAAGGAATTGTTCTTAAAGGAAAAGGAAGAGATCGATGTCATCTTGGCCAATCTAAGCAATCTGACAGCAGAATACATTCCTTTTATCAGAGAGGATTTTCATATCCTTGCCGATTTAGATTTTATTTTTGCCAAAGGCCAACTGGCTAAAAAACACAACGGCATGGCTCCGGAATTCAATACAGAGGGCCGCATCCGTATCCGCCAGGGCCGTCATCCACTGCTTGACCAAAAGAAAGTGGTTCCTATCGATGTTCATCTTGGGGAAGATTTTAACCTGCTGATCGTTACCGGTCCAAACACAGGCGGTAAGACGGTTTCACTTAAAACTGTAGGTCTATTCACTTTGATGGGACAGGCCGGACTTCACATTCCTGCTGCAGTCCGTTCACAGCTGTCCGTTTTTGAGGATGTATTTGCAGATATCGGCGATGAGCAAAGTAACGAGCAGAGTCTCAGTACTTTCTCCTCACATATGACTAACATCGTATCCATCCTGCAGAATGCCAACTACCGCTCTCTTGTTCTGTTCGACGAGCTTTGTGCCGGAACAGACCCTACCGAAGGCGCAGCCTTGGCAATCTCCATTTTAGACAACTTAAAACAGCGCGGCGTGTGCACTATGGCAACTACTCACTACAGTGAATTGAAACTGTACGCCATTTCCACAGACGGTGTTGAGAATGCCTGCTGTGAATTTAATGTAGATACTTTAAGCCCAACTTACAGACTGCTGATTGGTATTCCTGGCAAAAGTAATGCCTTTGCCATTTCCAGCAAACTTGGGCTTCCAGACACTATCATCAACAACGCCAGAGAGCAGATTTCCAAGGAAAACGAATCTTTCGAAGATGTTCTGGCCGACTTAGAGGAATCCAGAATTGCAATTGAGAAGGAACGCGCGGAGATCAACCGCTACAAGATAGAGATTGAACAGCGCAGAAAACAGATGGAAGAACGTCAGGAGAAACTGAACCTTAGCCGTGACAAAGTTCTCCAGAAAGCCAACGAAGAAGCTGCTGCCATTCTGCAGGAGGCGAAAAACGTTGCCGACGAAACCATCCGAAACTTCCATAAATACGGCAAAAATGCCATCGATGTTCAGGCTATGGAACGGGACAGAGAAGCCATCCGCAAAAAAATGGAACAGGCCCGCAAAAGTTCTTCCAAACCTGAGAAAAAGATTGAAAATACAAATGTTCCTAAGAAGCTTCGCATCGGCGATTCTGTAAAAGTTCTCAGCATGAACTTAAAAGGCACTGTCCACACATTGCCAGATGCCAAAGGAAACCTGTTTGTTCAGATGGGTATCCTTCGCTCTCAGGTAAATATCAAGGATCTTGTCCTTCTGGAAGATGCAGATCCATTCAAGACCCAGCATCCAAAAACCAGCGCCGGCAAGATCAAAATGAACAAGTCAGCTACGATCTCCCCTGAGGTCAACCTTATCGGAAAGACTGTAGATGAGGCCATCTCTGTGCTTGACAAGTACTTAGATGATGCTTACCTTGCCCACTTGCATTCTGTACGTGTTGTACACGGTAAAGGTACTGGCGCATTGCGCAAAGCAGTGCACAGCCACCTGAAACGCCAAAAATACGTGAAAGAATTCCATCTGGGCGAATTCGGAGAAGGTGACGCAGGTGTAACGATCGTTACATTTGAATAAGAAAGAAATCAGGTGATAATTTGAAACAGAAAATCTTAATCGTTGACGACGACAGCAACATTGCAGAATTGATCTCACTGTACCTTTTAAAAGAATGTTTTGACACCTGCATCGTAAACGATGGCGAAGCTGCACTGAGAGAATTCGAACTCTATCAGCCAAATCTGATCCTTTTGGATCTGATGCTTCCAGGAATAGACGGATATCAGGTTTGTCGAAAGATCCGTGAAAAATCAAACACACCTATCATCATGCTCTCAGCAAAAGGCGAAGTGTTTGACAAAGTTCTGGGGCTGGAATTAGGCGCAGATGACTATATCATCAAGCCATTCGACTCCAAGGAACTGGTGGCCAGAGTAAAAGCTGTCCTCAGACGTTATCAGCCAGTGAAACAGGAAACCAATTCTGACATCAAGTGTGTAGAATATCCTGATCTGGTAATCAATCAGACAAACTACTCCGTTTTATACGAAGGCCAGCAGGTAGATATGCCTCCAAAAGAACTGGAGCTTTTATACTTCCTTGCATCCTCACCAAACCAGGTGTTCACCCGCGAACAGTTGTTAGACCACATTTGGGGATACGAATACGTAGGTGACACCCGAACTGTCGACGTTCATGTAAAACGTCTCCGCGAGAAGTTAAAGGATCACGACCGCTGGAGTATCGCCACTGTATGGGGTATTGGATACAAGTTCGAAACCAAGTAACCTCATAGAATGGAGTTTCTATGAAAAAGAAATTATTATTACGCATTATCATAAGCTATATAATATTCGGGCTTTGCGGATTTATATTCATCTCCGTGTTCACATCCAGCTATACAGAGAAAAGGGTTGCCCAAACCATCTCCGGAAACCTTCGAAAAGAGGCTTCCTATCTGTCGCAAAACTATATTTCAGGCAGTTACTCTTCCGCGCTTACTTTGCAGGAATACCAAAAACACTTGCAATCCGTCAGTGTGTATATTGAAGGGGATGTTTATGTGGTAAACAAAAACGGCTCTATTTTGGTTAGCTCCACTGAAATCCCACCGAATCAGCCTTTAGAGGGTTTCAATATTCTGGATTTCAGCAAAGGCAGCTATCTCATCGGAGATTTATATGGAATCTACCAGGACGATGTACTTTGTGCTTATGCGCCAATCACCAGTGGCTACAGCGTAACCGGATACGTTATCATCTGTGTGCCGATGAGTTACGTCAGCCAGCTCAGCAATTCCATTTTAGATGGCGGTTATCTAACACTGCTGGTGCTGTTCTTAATCTCTTTGATCGTGCTGGTGGTATACATCTTTTTCATTAACCGTCCAATGCGAAAGCTGACAAAAGCTGTGTCCCGCTATCACAAAGGGGACTACAGTCAGCCAGTAAACATTGACCAGAATGATGAACTTGGTTACATGGCCGCTACATTCAACTACATGGCTCACGAACTGCAGACGCTGGAAGATGACCAGCGCAAATTCGTTTCCAACATCTCCCACGATTTTCGTTCACCGCTAACTTCTATCAAGGGATATGCACAAGCTATGTCAGACGGCACTATTCCTGTGGAAATGCAGGAAAAATATTTGAATATTATAGTTTTTGAAACTGAACGACTTGAAAAACTTACACAAAGCCTTTTAGAATTAAATAAATACGGCTCAAAAGGATACTTTTTGGACTTTACATCTTTTGACTTAAACAATTGCATTAAGATGACTGTCCAAACTTTTGAGCAGATCAGCAAAGAAAAGCAGATTTCTTTCCATCTGATTCTTACTGGTGATACGCTTTATGTGGATGCTGACTTAGGAAGGATTCAGCAGGTACTCCAGAACCTGATTGACAATGCTATCAAATTCAGCCCTTACCAGTCTTCAATCTCTATTGAAACAACGGTTCGTGGGGACAAAGTGTTTGTCTCTGTGAAGGACCACGGCATCGGTATCCCAAAAGAAAGCATCCATAAGATTTGGGAACGTTTTTACAAGACGGATTTATCCCGAGGCAAGGATAAGAAAGGCACGGGATTAGGATTAGCCATTGTAAAAGAAATCATTTCTGCCCATAAAGAAAACATTAATGTAATCAGCACAGAAGGTGTTGGAACTGAATTTATCTTCACCCTCTCGCTGACAAAGGAAAAAGAATAGGAGACAACCATAATGAAAGCAAGTTTTTTAAAATTACAAAACGGCAGTGATATCCGCGGTATTGCATGCGAAGGAATTGAAGGAGAAAGCACAAACCTGACTCCTCTGGCTGCTTTGGCTGTAGGCCAGGCATTTGCAATCTGGCTTTCTGAAAAAACAGGCAAAGCCATCGCAGACTGCAAGATTGGTATCGGTACAGACTCCAGAATTACTGGTCCTAGCTTAAAAGAACAGCTGCTCAAAGGTTTGCTGGCTCAGGGCGCTTACGTATATGACTGTGGCATGGCATCCACACCAGCAATGTTCATGTCCATCGTTTATCCAGAAACACAGTACGATGGTTCCATTATGGTTACAGCAAGTCATCTTCCATTCAACAGAAACGGATTCAAGTTCTTCGACAAAGACGGTGGATTAGAAAAAGCTGACATTACAAAGATTTTAGAGATCGCTGCAGACCTTGCTCCACAGATTACAGAGGAACAGATCGCTGCACCTGTAACAGATGGCAAAATCGAAGCATTTGACTTAATCTCTCTGTACTGTGCAAATCTTTGCATGAAGATCTGTGACGATGTACAGGCTGAAGTATATGACGAACCTCTGAAAGGTCTGAAGATTGTTGTTGATGCAGGAAACGGCGCAGGCGGTTTCTTTGCCACAAAAGTTTTATCTATCCTGGGCGCAGATGTAGAAGGAAGTTCATTCCTTGATCCAGACGGAACCTTCCCAAATCACGTTCCAAACCCAGAAGACAAAGCAGCAATGAAAGCGATTTGCGAATCTACTGTAGCAAGCAAAGCTGACCTGGGACTGATCTTTGACACAGACGTTGACCGTATGTCTGCCGTATTAAGCGATGGCACACCAATCAACCGCGACTCTATCATCGCAATGATCGCAGCAATCCTGGCTGACGAAAACCCTGGCAGTACTATCATCACAGACTCCGTTACTTCCGATCGTCTCACTGACTTCCTGGAAGGCAAGCTTGGACTGAAACACCTGTGCTATATGCGCGGCTACAAAAACGTTATCAACAAATGTAAAGAATTAAACGATGCTGGCATCAACAGCCCATTGGCAATGGAAACTTCCGGCCATGGCTGTCTCAAGGAAAACTATTATTTAGATGACGGTGCATATCTTGCAGTGAAACTGGTTATCGCATTGGCTAAAGCTTCCAAAGCAGGCAGCAAGTTAGACAGTCTTATCGCAGATTTGTCCACACAGTATGTTGCCCGCGAAGTACGCTTTAAAATCCTCACAGACGACTTTAAAGCCTATGGCCAGCAGTGCCTTGCCACATTCAAAGAAAGAGCTGAAATGGCCAAATATGAGCTTCCAGAGTCATTTGAAGGCGTACGCATCCGTTTCCGCGATGTTTGCACTGGTTGGATGCTTCTCCGTGCATCCTTACACGACCCAGTAATGGTTCTGAACTTAGAAGGCCAGACAGAAACAGATCTTGAGATGATTACAGGCATCGCACAGTCTCTTGTAGAAGGTTTTGACAACTTAGATATCTCTGCCCTTTAAGAAAAGGCTTTAAAGGCAGGCAGAATTTCTCTTAACAATTTTATAACACAAAAAAACCACCACATGGAAAAAAGGTAAGCTACACTCGCTAGCAGCGTACTTTTCTTCCATGTGGTGGTTTTCATTTATTAAACTAACATCATATCTTCGTATGCGTCAAAGTCTTTTGGAAGTTCGTTTCCATCTTCCTCATCTGCTTCTGCAGTTGGATCTTCAGCACGACCAGTTACGATCCATGGTGCTGGTTCCTGTTCGAAGTAATTCTTATCACTCAGTTTGGACACCGCAATCTGGATTACTTCTACGTCTTTCAATCCATGACTCTCAAAGATGCCTTTCAATGACGCACCTTCTGTAAAGTCTAAAGTATATACAATCAATTCGATCTGTGGATTTAATTTGGTCAGGAAATCAATCTCCTGATCTAATTTGTCAGAAGCTGCAACAAAAGCCATTGATGGCACTGGATATTTCTTAAATGCTTCCTCGTCAAGATCGTCCTCGATGCAAATGTTGTAAAGACCGAATTTCTCCATATTCTGCTCTAATGTACGGCGATCACGCTTGTTATATTCCACAGCAATGATCTTACCCTCACTGGCGATGATAGCAGACTCAATCGCGATACTTTCTCCAGTAATGACAACAATATTGTCCTGAAGACCCACACGCATCTTATTTAAGATTACAGCACGGATCTCGCTGGCAACCAGCGGAATAGAACCGCGGATAAAGTTGCTGTTGTCCATACCAATCTTACTTGTCTGTTTTGCATTAGAATTAGTGATCAGCATACCTGCAGATGCGTTGATGCCACGGTCAATCATGTCACACAGTTTATCGTGTTTCATCTCTCCAACAGGCTCAGAACCTTCGTTATACCACACTTCACAATCTCCAAGGCCTGCATTCCACATCTTATAGAAAATGTCTGGATCTCCCGCCTCTGTGAACACCAAAACAGCCTGATGGGACTGTACCACAGGAATAAGGTTCTTGTTTTCTCTTGTAATATCTAACATTTTAACTTTTTCCAGATCAATAACCGCATATTTTGCAAAGTACTGAAGCCAGGAAATGATTATTTCGTTTGTAAATAATTGACTGCTCATTTATGATACCTCATGTTTTCCGGTGACTCACATACCATCGGGGCACCTTCTTTTCTTCACAATTATACATAATTTCCCATTTTAAAGCAATGAAATATAGATGAAAGATTTTCACTTGAAAGTTGCTCGTTTTAATAAAAAAAAGACTACCACATTGCTGTGATAGTCTTTCTATTAGTCAAAATAACTATTATACAAGTTCAAGAACAACTTCCATTGCACCGTCACCCTTACGTGGGCCAACTTTTACGATTCTTGTGTAACCACCGTTACGGTTAACGTATTTTGGTGCAACTTCGTCGAAGATTTTCTTTACAAGATCAACTTCAACTGTGTTTTTCTTTTTGCCTGCTGCTTTAGCTGGAACTTCTGTTACAGGGTAGAGAACTTTTAACATTTCTCTTCTTGCATGAAGACGGGATGGCATATCCTTCTGGATTGTTTTTTCGATTTCGTCATAAACTGTAACTTTTTTGCCGTCTACAACTTCTTTTACTCTCTTGCCTTCAACGTCTTTACGAGCAACTTTAGCTTTTACAACAACTTCTTCGAAGTTATCTTTTTCTTTTACACCTAAAGCGATGAGCTTTTCAGCTACTTTACGAACTTCTTTAGCTCTTGCTTCTGTTGTGATGATTCTTCCATGGTACAGTAATGCTGTTACCTGGCTTCTGATTAAAGCTTTTCTCTGGTCAGATGTTCTGCCTAATTTACGATATTTTGCCATTTTTCTTTCCTCCGTTTTGTGGAACATCCGGCAACGCTTCCTTGGTCTTATATGCCGAATGCCAAGTTTTGTTTGTTTCTTCCACTCAGAAATGAACAGGGAAATGCGTCATTGGTCTTATATCCCCTGCCAATGAGTATATATTAAAAAAATTGTCGCTACGCGCCAACCAACGGGAATCCGATTGAACATTAGCAGTTCAATCAGCATCGCAATTGCTTACGCACCTGCTCTATTCTTCGCCCTGGTTGAGCTGAAGGCCTAATTCTTTTAATTTTCCTAAAACTTCTTCTAAAGACTTACGTCCAAGATTACGAACTTTCATCATGTCATCTGGTGTTCTGTTTGTCAGTTCTTCTACTGTGTTGATACCAGCACGTTTCAGACAGTTGTAAGAACGAACAGATAATTCAAGTTCATCAATGTTCATTTCCAGAACTTTTTCTTTTGCGTTGTCTTCTTTTTCAATCATAACTTCTGCTGCGATTGCATTTTCAGAAAGATCGATGAAAAGTTTAAGATGTTCGCTGAGAACTTTTGCAGCTAAGCTTACAGCTTCGTCTGGTTCTAATGTTCCGTTTGTATAAACATCTAATGTAAGTTTGTCATAATCTGTGATCTGACCTACTCGAGTATTTTCAACTGAGAGGTTTACACGTTCTACTGGTGTGTAGATAGAATCGATTGCAATTACACCGATTGGCACATCATCGCTTTTATTTCTATCAGCGCTAACATAACCACGGCCTTTTGTAATTGTAAGTTCCATGTATAATTTAGAATCAACACCACCATTTAAAGTAGCGATTACTAAATCAGGGTTCATAATCTGGATATCAGGATCAACCTGGATATCAGCTGCTGTTACAACGCCTTCGCCTTCAAATTCAATGTAAGCAACTTTGGACTCATTTGTTGGACTGGTATTCTTTAAAGCCAAATTTTTGATGTTCATGATGATTTCAGTAACATCCTCTTTAACGCCTGGGATAGAACTGAATTCATGAAGTACTCCATCAATTTTAACCTGACTAACTGCTGCGCCCGGTAAGGAAGAAAGCATGATTCTTCTTAAAGAATTACCAAGTGTTGTGCCGTATCCTCTTTCAAGTGGTTCTACGACAAATCTTCCGTACTTTTTGTCTTCTGAAATTTCAGCAATCTCAATTTTTGGTTTTTCGAAATCGAACACTACGAAGTCCCTCCTTTTTTATATGTAGGAAAAGATTTTCCTATATATGAAACGTATAGGAAAACTGTCAAAGACAGCTTTCCTAGTAGTTGCATTACAATATTATTTTGAATATAATTCGACGATAAGCATTTCGTTTACAGGAACGTCAATAGCTTCTCTTGCTGGAAGTTCTTTAACGAGACCTTTTAAGTTTTCCTGATCTGCTTCAAGCCATTCTGGTACTAAACGTCCAGCTGTTACTTCTAAGATATCTTTATATCTCTGAGAAGATTTGTTTTTCTCTTTGATTTCGATTGTATCGCCAGCTTTGATTAAGTAAGATGGGATGTTAACCTGTTTGCCGTTAACGAGAACGTGTTTGTGGTCAACGATCTGTCTTGCTTCTTTACGTGTTCTAGCGAAACCTAATCTAAATACAACGTTATCTAATCTGCTTTCAAGAAGAACCATGAGGTTTGTACCTGTCATGCCTTTCATTCTATCAGCTTTTAAATAGTAGTTGTGGAATGGTTTTTCTAATACACCATAGATGAATTTTGCTTTCTGTTTTTCTCTTAACTGAAGACCATATTCGGAGATCTTCTTATTGCCTCTGTGAGACTGTCTGTTTGATTTTTTATCTATTCCTAAATAAACTGGATCTAAGCCAAGTGATCTACATCTTTTAAGAACAGGAACTCTATTTACTGCCATCTTAAAATACCTCCTGATTAGACTCTACGACGTTTTGGTGGACGACATCCGTTGTGAGGTACTGGTGTTACGTCAGTAATACTGATTACATCCAGACCACATGCAGAGAGCGCACGGATAGCTGCTTCTCTTCCTGAACCTGGTCCTTTTACAAATACGTCAACTGTTTTTAAACCGTGAATCAGAGCTGCTTTTGTTGCAGTCTCTGCTGCCATCTGAGCCGCATAAGGAGTAGATTTTCTTGAACCTCTGAATCCAAGACCACCAGCACTTGCCCATGATAATGCGTTACCTTCAGCATCTGTAAGTGTTACAATTGTATTGTTAAAAGATGACTGAATATGTGCCTGTCCGCGTTCAACGTTTTTCTTAACACGCTTTTTTGTCACTTTTTTTGCAACTTTCTTAGCCATATCTAAACTAACCTACTTTCTTCTTTTACAAATTATTTCTTCTTATTAGCTACTGTTCTCTTAGGACCTTTTCTAGTTCTAGCGTTTGTTTTTGTTTTCTGGCCACGAACTGGAAGTCCTTTTCTATGACGAATACCACGATAGCATCCGATTTCCTGTAATCTCTTGATGTTCATAGCGATTTCTCTTCTTAAATCACCTTCAACTAACTGAGTTTCATCGATTACAGCACTAATTTTCTTAACTTCGTCGTCTGTTAAATCTTTAACACGAGTACTTGGATCAACGCCTGCGTCTGCAAGAATACGGTTGGAGCTTACTCTACCGATACCGTAAATGTATGTTAATCCGATTTCAACACGTTTTTCTCTTGGTAAATCTACACCTGCAATACGAGCCATGTGTGTTTACACCTCCATAATTATTTTCCTGGACTATGTCCTCTTCTAGTTACGAGCAAAAACCTCCTGTGCAGCTCCGGAACACCCGGCCTGAAATGTGTGCACTCTCCGTCTTCACTATTACAAATGGATTCTGGTCTTTCGGTATGTTCAGCCAGAATCTCGCAGTGTCTTTTACCCATCCTTTGAACACCGGAATTAGAGGATTCCGATGCAGCCGCACAAAGAGATGCGTCTCAGGCCACACTACCAGCCCTTCTGATTCAAACAGATCCGTGTTCCAATTTGGTGTCCTGTGGCAGAACTCTCCATGGAGGAACGGATTTAGCAGTTAAAGCAATTTTCTCCAACCTGCTCTCATCATCTATAAATAATGATTAACCCTGTCTCTGTTTGTGCTTTGGATTTTCACAGATAATTCTGATTGATCCTTTTCTTTTAATAACTTTGCATTTTTCGCAAATAGGTTTAACTGATGATCTTACTTTCACAGCAAATCCTCCTTTCCTAAAACCTATGTTCCCTTGGAAATAAGCATAATATCCCCTTGGGGTGTCTTTCCAAAAGCGTCCAGATAGCATTATAGCACGCGATTTGGACGATTGCAACAACTTTTTTTACTATTTTTAAAGCAAAACAAATGGCTGCTTTCGCAGCCATTTTGCTCAATTTTTTTATATAAGTCAGACCTTTTGACTCCAAAATCCAGCTGTGTACACACAGCTGCCGTGGCCTAAGCCACTCTGCGATTTTGTCGTGGTCGCATCAGGTGAAAACAAATGCCTGCTGCGCAGTCGCTTGTTTTCCTGCAGATGCTCCCTATTTCGCTCTCCAGATAATTCTTCCTTTTGTTAAATCGTATGGAGACATTTCAACAGTTACTTTGTCTCCTGGAAGAATACGGATAAAGTTCTGACGAAGTTTTCCGCTGATATGAGCTAAAATCTGATGTCCATTTTCAAGTTTAACCTGGAACATTGCATTTGGTAATTTTTCAACTACTGTGCCTTCTACTTCAATTACATCTGCTTTTGACATTTATTTTCCTCCTGCTTTTTAAGCATCTTTATGATTTTTAAAAAGTTTTATTGCTCTCTTTACTTCCAAATCCAGAAAGGCTTCTTTATTTATGTGGGAAGCGATTTCCTCTGGAATCTGTTTTATGATCTGAATATGTTTTTTATTCTTTTTCTTTGGATTGTCCACTGTCTTCAGTATTCCATCCGCAAGATAAACAACATTCTCATCCTCTTTTACGATCACATACAAGTGGTCCTTATCATGACCGGATTTTGATATTGCAAGTTTTCCTGTCATATGGATCCTCCTACTTATAAAGAAGTAATTTTTCTTCTTCTGTCAATGTAAGGATCTCAGGTTCACCGTCTGTGATCAAAACTGTATTTTCATAGTGGGCGGAAAGAGATCCGTCTTCTGCCACTACTGTCCAGTCATCATCCAGCCAGTCAACATCATATCTTCCGGCATTTACCATTGGTTCAATAGCCAATGTCATTCCCGGACGAAGTTTGATGCCTCTGCTTACCTGTCTGAAATTTGGAATCTGTGGATCTTCATGCAAACTGCTTCCAATTCCGTGACCAACAAGATCTCGAACAACTCCGTATCCGAAGCTTTCACAATAATCGTTGATCGCGTTGGAAATCTGATGCAAATGATTTCCGGCATATGCATATTTCATGCCTTCAAAAAAACTCTGTCGTGTTCGGTCGATCAAAAGCTGTGCTTCTTTTGATATTTCCCCAATACCATGAGTTCTAGCTGCATCGGAATGATATCCTTTGTAAATACATCCCATATCCAGGCTGACGATATCGCCCTCCTGAATGATCTTGTCTTTTCGAGGAATGCCGTGAACGACTTCCTCATTAATTGAAACGCACACTGATCCTGGAAATCCACCATACCCCTTAAAATTTGGTGTACATCCATAGCTTCTGATCATTTCTTCCGCCATTCGATCTACATCCAAAGTGGACATGCCTGGCTTCAATGCTTTTCCCAATTCTTGATGAACAATTGCTATAACTCTGCATGCTTCTCGCATCAGCTCGATTTCACGGGCAGATTTTATTGCTACTGACATGATTTTAAGCTCCTAAAAATTCTTTCACTGCTGCGAATACTTCTGCCATTGGCAGTGTACCGTCGATTTTTCTAACAACGCCTTTTTCTTCGTAATAAGCGATCAGTGGCATTGTCTGTTCATGATAAACTTCCAGTCTTTTCTTAACTGTTTCAGCTTTATCATCATCTCTTAATACAACTTCTTCGCCGCATTTGTCACAGATACCTTCCACTTTTGTTGGAATATTTACAACATGATATGTTGCGCCACAGTTTACGCATGTTCTTCTGCCAGACATTCTAGCGATAATCTTTTCATCAGGAACATCTACATTGATTGCGAATCTGATTGCTGTACCATGTTTTTCTAAAGCTTCTGTTAACGCTTCAGCCTGTGGAATTGTTCTTGGAAAACCATCCAGGACAAATCCGTTTTCACAGTCATCCTGCTGAAGTCTGTCTACTACCAGTGCACATACTAATTCGTCTGGAACTAACAGACCTGCATCCATGTATCCTTTTGCTTTCTTTCCAAGTTCAGTTCCCTGTTTAATGTTAGCACGGAAAATGTCTCCAGTAGCAATATGTGGCAAGTTGTATTCTTCTGCTATCTTCTTTGCCTGAGTTCCTTTTCCTGCACCAGGTGCACCTAACATAATGATATTCATTTATATTCCCTCCAAAATAAGTGCTTTTCTCAATGCACGATTGGAGATATCCTTAGCAGATATCTCCAAACATTTTGCACTTTATAAGTTTAAAAATCCTTTATAGTTTCTCTCTAACATCTTAGATTCAACCTGTTTCACTGTTTCGATAACAACACCGACAACGATGATCAGTGATGTTCCACCGAAGGAAACGTTTGCACCGAAGAATCCACTAAAGAAAATAGGGATTACAGCGATGATTGTCAAACCTACAGCGCCGATGAAAACAATATAGTTCAGAATTCTTGAAAGATAATCGCTAGTTGGTTTTCCTGGTCTGATACCTGGAACAAAACCACCCTGTTTTTTCATATTATCTGCAATTTCAAGCGGATTGAAAGTAATGCTTGTGTAGAAATATGCAAAAGCAATTACTAATACGATGTAAATAGCAAGACCAATTGTATAAATTGGTTCGTCTGGATTACACCAGTTGGACTGTGATAACAGTTTCAAAATCTTGGAACCGATACCAGTACCCTGTCCTTTTCCAGCAAGAGATGCAATGATTACAGGGAATGTTAACAGAGACTGAGCAAAGATAATTGGAATAACACCAGCTGTGTTAACTTTCATAGGAATGTGAGTCATAGACCCGCCAACCTGTTTTCTGCCCTGCATCTTACGTGAATACTGAACAGGTATTTTGCGGATACCGCCCTGTAAAAAGATTACAAGTACTACTACCGCTAAAATGATAACAATAATGATCGCTGCATTTAATACCTGATTTGCGATTTCTTTTCCAATAACGAACTGCTGCCAAAGTGAAGTCAGATCGCTTGGGATTCTGGAGATGATATTGATTGTAAGTACAATAGAAATACCATTTCCGATACCACGCTGCGTAATTCTTTCACCAATCCACATTAATACAGCAGAACCGGTTACCATAGCTACAACGACAGCAATTGCATTGAATGCATTGAATTCTACTAAGAATCCCTGTCTGCCGAAGCCAACTACTAACGCGATTGACTGAACTAACGCTAAAACAATTGTTAAGTAACGTGTGATTGTTGTGATCTTCTTACGTCCATCTTCGCCTTCTTTACGCATTTCCTCAATCTTAGGAATTGCGATAGTTAAAAGCTGCATGATGATGGATGATGTGATATATGGTGTAATATTCAGTGCGAATACTGACATGTTCTCGAAAGAACCGCCAGTAATCGCATCAAAGAATCCAAAAGAATCGCCCGCAGTCTGGGAAAGCCAGTTTGAGATGACTGTGCCATCTACACCTGGAAGAGGAATCGCTGTACCAATTCTGATAACTACAAGCATCAGAAATGTGAAGAAAAGTCGATCTCTAATTTCCTTAATTTTAAATGCATTACGGACTGTCTGTAACATTAGATCACCTCTGCAACTCCACCAAGAGCTTCAATCTTTTCTTTAGCTGCTGCACTGAATGCATCTGCTTTAACTGTGAGTTTCTTTGTTAATTCGCCATTTGCAAGAATTTTAACGCCATCTCTTGGGTTTTTAACAATACCTGCTTCGATTAATGCATTTACATCAACTACTGCATCGTTGTCAAATCTTTCCAGAGCAGAGATATTGATTCCAACGATTGTCTTGGAGTTTCTGTTTGTGAAACCTCTCTTTGGAATACGTCTGTATAATGGCATCTGACCACCTTCAAAGCCTGGTCTTGGAGCTCCAGAACGAGCTTTCTGACCTTTATGGCCTTTACCTGCTGTCTTACCATTTCCTGAACCGTGTCCACGGCCTCTTCTGAAATTATCACTCTGTTTTGAACCTTCTGCTGGTCTTAAGTTAGATAAGTCCATTTCGGTACCTCCTTATCTTGATAATTAAATTTCTTCTACTTTTACTAAATGTCTAACCTGCTGAATCATACCTCTTGTTGCTGCATTGTCTGGTAATTCTACAGTTTTGTGAAGTTTCTTTAAGCCTAAAGCTTCAACTGTTTTTACGTGTTTTGGTACAGCACCGATTGTAGATTTCACAAGTGTGATTTTTAATTTATCTGCCATTGCTAATACCCTCCTTAGCCAAGGATCTCTTCTACAGATTTTCCACGAAGTCTAGCTACTTCTTCTGGGGATTTTAACTGTGCCAGAGCGTCGATTGTAGCGAGAACTACGTTCTGTTTGTTGTTAGATCCTAAAGATTTTGTACGGATGTTTTTGATACCTGCTAATTCGCATACGTTACGCGCTGGACCACCAGCGATAACACCAGTACCTTCAGGAGCTCTTTTTAATAATACAGAAGCACCTGTATGTTTGCCCATTGTATCATGTGTAATAGAGTTGTTTGCATCTAATTTAACTTCGATGAGTCTCTTAATTGCGTCTTCTTTACCTTTGCGGATAGCTTCTGGAATTTCTGTAGCTTTGCCTAAACCAGCACCTACATGACCTTTACCATCACCTACAACAACTAAAGCTGTAAAACGCATGTTACGTCCACCTTTAACAACCTTTGTTACACGTTTAATTGATACCACTTTTTCATTTAATTCTAACTGACTAGCATCAATGATTGTACGTTTCATGAATTCGTTTCCTCCTTGTTAAAAGTCTAATCCAGCTTCTCTTGCTGCATCGGCTAATGCCTGAACTTTACCCTGATAAATAAATGCGCCTCTATCAAAGACTACAGTTGTAATACCTTTTTCTAAAGCTTTCTTAGCGATTGCAGTACCAACAGCTGCAGCAGCTTCAACGTTATTAGTTTTTTCAACAGCTTCTTTTACTTCTTTATCTAAAGTAGAAGCAGCTACTAATGTATGTCCAACTGTATCGTCAATAATCTGAGCGTACATATGATTATTAGATCTGAATACTGCTAAACGTGGTCTTGCAGCAGTACCTGCTAAATGATTACGAACTCTTCTGTGTTTTTTAACACGAACTTCTGCTCTTGATTTTTTATTAACCATTCCTGTCACACTCCTTTAATTATTTCTTACCAGTCTTACCAACTTTACGTCTAATAACTTCATCAGCATATTTGATACCTTTGCCTTTGTATGGTTCAGGTCTTCTCTTATCTCTGATTTCAGCTGCATACTGGCCTACTTTTTCTTTATCGATACCTTTTACAGTGATTTTGTTACCTTCAACAACAGATTCAACGCCTTCTGGATCTTCCATTTCTACTGGATGAGAGTAACCAAGGTTCAGTGTTAACACTTTACCGGATTTGGAAGCTCTGTAACCAACACCGTTTACTTCTAAAACTTTTGCGTAGCCAGCTGTTACACCAACTACCATGTTGTTGATCAGTGTTCTTGTTAAACCATGTAAAGATTTCATTTTCTTTAAATCGTTTGGTCTGGTAACGATGATTTCAGAACCTTCAAGTTTGATATCCATTTCTGCTGGAAGCACTCTTTCAAGTGTTCCCTGTGGACCTTTTACAGTCACCTGATTATTTTCTGCGATTACAACTTCTACGCCTGCTGGAACCGCGATTGGCATTCTTCCTATACGTGACATGCCCGTACCTCCTATAATTGTATTGGTCAGCTCTTGCTGACATGCATATTGGTTAAGTTACTAGTATGTTCCACCGCTCTGGTGGAGTTATACTTTTCGATGTTATGTGTTTTACACGCCTTACATCATCGTCTGTAGGGCGACCTGCGATCTCATAGCGAGATCCAGGTTAAAGTTTGGAATTAATTACCAAACGAATGCTAAAACTTCGCCACCAACCTGAAGCTTTCTAGCTTCTTTGTCTGTGATTACACCATGGTTTGTGGAAAGGATTGCGATACCTAAACCACCAAGTACTCTTGGAAGTTCATCTTTACCAGCGTATACACGAAGACCTGGTTTAGAGATTCTCTTAATACCTGTGATGATTTTTTCGTTTTTGTCAGCGCCGTATTTTAATGTTACGCGCATTGTATTGAAGCTTCCTTCTTCGATGAGATCGTATTTAGCGATATAACCTTCTCTTACGAGGATATCTGCGATTGCGATTTTCATTTTAGAAGCAGGAATGTCTACTGTATCATGTTTAGCAGTATTTGCATTACGAATTCTTGTAAGCATATCTGCGATTGGATCGCTCATTGTCATAATGTGTTTCCTCCTTTACAATATATCGGCCTACCAGCTTGCTTTCTTAACGCCTGGGATTTCACCTTTGTATGCTAATTCACGGAAACATACTCGGCAGATTCCGTATTTTCTAAGGTATGCGTGTGGACGACCACAGATTTTGCAACGATTGTATTCTCTAGTAGAGAATTTCTGTTTGCGCTGCTGTTTAACCTTCATAGATGTCTTTGCCATTAGAATTCCCTCCTATTGATTATTTAGCGAATGGCATGTTGAATAATTTTTATAATTCACGTGCTTCTTCGTCTGTCTGTGCTGTAGTAACAAAGATGATATCCATACCACGTACTTTATCTACTTTGTCGTACTCGATTTCTGGGAAAATTAACTGTTCCTTGATACCAAGTGCGTAGTTACCTCTTCCGTCGAATGCGTTAGGGTTAACACCTCTAAAGTCACGTACACGTGGTAATGCAAGGTTGATAAGACGATCTACGAATTCGTACATTTTTTCGCCTCTTAATGTTACTTTACAGCCGATTGCCATGCCTTCACGTAATTTGAAGTTAGCGATGGAGTTTTTAGCTTTTGTAGCAACTGGTTTCTGTCCTGCAATTTTTTCCATATCTTTCATTGCAGCTTCAAGAAGTTTAGCGTTTTCTTTCGCTTCACCAACACCCATGTTGATAACAACTTTGTCGAGTTTTGGTACTTCCATGATGTTTTTATAGCCAAATTTTTTGATCATAGCTTCTACGATCTCATTCTGATAAGTTTCTTTCAGTCTAGCCAACTTGATGGACCTCCTCTCTTAAAATTAGTCGATTACTTCGCCTGTTGATTTTGCGTAACGTACTTTTTTGTCGCCTTCCATTTTGAAACCAACTCTTGTAGCTGTTCCTTTGTGGATGTACATTACGTTAGAAATATCAATTGGTCCTTCCTGCTGAATGATGCCACCGTTCTGGTTGTTCATACTTGGTTTTGTATGTTTTGTGATCATGTTAACACCTTCAACAGTTACTGTGTTTTTCTTTACGTTTACAGAAAGTACTTTGCCTTCTTTACCATTATCTTTACCAGCAATAACTTTTACTGTATCACCTTTTTTAATCTTTAACATCTCAGGTCCCCTCCTATAATACTTCTGGAGCAAGGGATACGATCTTCATGAACTGTTTTTCACGAAGTTCTCTTGCTACTGGTCCAAAAATACGAGTTCCTTTTGGAGTTTTATCATCTTTGATGATTACGGCTGCATTTTCGTCAAATTTGATGTAAGAACCATCTTTACGACGTGCGCCTTTTTTTGTACGTACAACTACGGCTTTAACAACGTCACCTTTTTTAACAACACCGCCTGGTGTTGCATCTTTAACTGTAGCAACGATGATGTCACCGATATTTGCATATCTTCTTGTAGAGCCGCCCATAACACGGATGCAAAGTAATTCTTTAGCGCCTGTGTTGTCAGCTACTCTAAGTCTACTTTCCTGCTGAATCATACTGGCAGCCTCCTTTATTTCGCTTTTTCCATAATTTCAACAAGTCTCCATCTCTTGTCTTTAGACAGAGGTCTTGTTTCCATAACTTTAACTTTGTCGCCTACGCCACATTCGTTATTTTCGTCATGTGCTTTTAATTTATAAGTTCTTTTAACGATTTTGTTGTAAAGTGGATGTCTTACGTTGTCTTCTCCAGCTACAACGATTGTTTTATCCATCTTATCGCTTACAACTTTACCGATACGTGTTTTTCTAAGATTTCTTTCCACGATTGAATCTCCTTTCCGTCAGGATCTATGCGTTTGCCTTTTCAGTGATAATTGTCTGAATTCTGGCAATATTTTTTCTAACTTCTTTGATTCTTCCAGTGTTGTCTAACTGATTTGTAGCGTTCTGGAATCTTAAGTTGAAAAGTTCTTTTTTAGCAGCTACAAGCTGTGCATTTAACTCTTCAACGCTCTGTGTTCTTAATTCTGCTAAATATTTACTAGATTTCATTTTATTCACCGCCTTCTAAGTCTGCACGTGAAACGATTTTACATTTACATGGCAACTTATGAGTAGCAAGACGTAATGCTTCACGAGCTACTTCTTCGTTTACGCCAGAGATTTCGAATAACACGCGACCTGGTTTAACTACTGCAACCCAGTATTCTAATGTACCTTTACCGGAACCCATACGAGTTTCAGCTGGTTTTGCTGTAACTGGTTTGTCTGGGAAAATTTTGATCCATACTTTACCACCACGTTTGATATGACGTGTCATAGCAACTCGGGCAGCTTCAATCTGATTTGATCTAATCCAACATGGTTCTGCTGCAACGATACCAAATTCACCTGCTGTGATCTTGTTACCTCTTAAAGCTTTACCAGCCATAGAACCACGGAACTGTTTACGACGTTTAACTCTTTTTGGCATTAACATGATTATTTATCGCTCCCTTCCGCTGCTTTTTTTGGAAGAACTTCGCCTTTGTAGATCCAAACTTTAACACCAACTTTACCGTATGTTGTGTCTGCTTCTGCAAAGCCGTAGTCAATGTCAGCTCTTAATGTCTGAAGTGGAATAGTACCTTCGCTGTAGAACTCTGTACGAGCCATATCAGCACCGCCAAGACGTCCGGATACTGCTGTTTTGATACCGAGAACGCCAGCTTTCATACTTCTGCCCATGCAAGATTTCATTGCACGACGGAAGGATACACGGTTTTCAAGCTGTGCAGCGATGTTTTCTGCAACAAGCTGTGCATCTCTGTCTGGTCTCTTAACTTCTTTGATATCTACGATTAACTTCTTAGCTGTAAGCTTCTGAAGTTCTTTTTTGATTTTTTCGATTTCAGCGCCGCCTTTACCGATAACAACACCTGGTTTTGCTGTGTGAACGATAACTTTCACACGATCAGCTGTTCTTTCGATTTCGATTTTAGCGATGCCAGCACTGTATAATTTCTTTTTAAGGAATTTTCTGATGTTGTAATCTTCTACTAAAAGATCACCAAAATCAGCTTCCGCATACCATTTAGAGTCCCAGTCTTTGATGACACCGACTCTTAAGCCATGAGGATTTACTTTCTGTCCCATATCTTACCTCCTATTTTTCGTCAAGCACGATTGTGATGTGGCTCATTCTCTTTTCGATTCTATAAGCTCTACCCTGTGCTCTTGGCTGAATTCTCTTCATTGTAGGTCCTTTGTTAGCATAACATTCTGCTACATAAAGGTCTTCCATTTTCATACCATTGTTGTTTTCAGCGTTTGCGATAGCTGATTTTAATAATTTTTCAATAACGCTAGATGCGTATCTTGGGTTGTATGTTACGATAGCTAATGCTGTTGTAACGTCTTTACCGCGGATTGCATCTAAAACGAAGCAAGCTTTTGTTACAGACATTCTTGCAAATGATAATTTTGCTGAAGGTCTTGTATCTTTCTGCGCATTTCTTTCTCTTTTAATCTGGGATCTATGTCCTCTTGCCATGGATATAACCTCCTTCCAAATTATCTTACTCTAGATTTCTTTTCGTCTTTGCCATGTCCTCTGTATGTTCTTGTTGCAACGAACTCACCGAGTTTGTGACCAACCATATCTTCTGTTACATATACAGGTACATGTTTTCTTCCATCATGAACTGCGATTGTATGTCCAACCATCTGTGGGAAGATTGTAGAACGACGGGACCAAGTTTTAATAACCTGTTTGTCTCCGGAAGCGTTCAGTGCATCTACTTTTTTAAGTAAATGATCATCCGCGAATGGTCCTTTTTTTAATGAACGAGCCATATTCGTTACCTCCTACTATTTAATAGCCTTACCGTCTCTTCTTCTTACGATAAGTTTGTTAGACTGTTTGTTTTTCTTTCTTGTCTTTAAGCCAAGTGCTGGTTTACCCCATGGAGTAGATGGGCCTGGACGACCGATACCACACTTACCTTCACCACCACCGTGTGGGTGGTCATTAGGGTTGATTACAGAACCACGTACTGTTGGGCGGATACCCATGTGACGTTTACGTCCTGCTTTACCAACTTTAACAAGGTTGTGGTCTGCATTACCAACAACACCAACAGTCGCTCTACAGTTGAGAGGAACCATTCTCATTTCACCAGATGGTAATCTTAATGTTGCGTATTTACCTTCTTTAGCCATCAGCTGTGCGCTCATACCTGCGGAACGTACTAACTGACCACCTTTACCAGCGTAAAGCTCTACGTTGTGTACCTGTGTACCTACTGGGATGTTTACCAGTGGTAAGCAGTTACCTACACGTACTTCAGCTTCTGGTCCGTTCATAACTTTCATACCGTCTGTAAGACCAACTGGAGCAAGGATGTATGCTTTTTCGCCATCAGCGTAGCTGATTAAAGCGATGTTTGCTGTTCTGTTTGGATCGTATTCAATACCGATTACAGTAGCTGGAATACCATCTTTTCTTCTCTTGAAGTCTACTACTCTGTATTTTTTCTTAGCACCGCCACCACGATGTCTAACAGTGATTTTACCCTGATTATTACGTCCAGAATGTTTTTCGATAGCTACTACTAAAGATTTTTCAGGAGTCTTTTTTGTGATTTCTGAAAAATCAGAGCTTGTCATATTTCTTCTGGAAGGTGTATATGGGTTATATGTCTTGATTCCCATAATGAATCTCCTTTCGAATACTAAATGTTTTATTATCGCACTTTACTGTGCCTAGTTGACGTGTCTCTTATCTAAATCTTACAGACCTGCGAAGATTTCGATATCTTTGCTGTCAGCTGTTAACTGAACGATAGCTTTTTTAGTTTTTGCTGTTTTACCAAAAACCCAACCACGTCTTTTTGTTTTGCCTTCGCAGTTCATTGTTTTAACGCTTGCTACTTTAACACCGTCAAACATTTTTTCAACTGCTTCTTTGATCATAGTTTTGTTAGCTTCTGTATGAACTAAGAATGTGTATTTTTTCTCAGCCATCAGGTTCATGCTTTTTTCTGTAACTACTGGTTTGAGGATTACATCATAATACTGTACGTTTGCCATTATGCATACACCTCCTGGATAGATTCAACAGCAGCTTTTGTTGCTACTACTGTTTCGTATTTTAAGATATCATATACGTTTAATGTTGTTGCAAGTGTAGTTTTGATTCCAGGTACGTTTGCTGCAGATTTAACTACATTGATGTCGCTGTCGTTCATTACTACTAATGCTTTAGCTACTTCTAAGTTGTTCATAACTTTTACGAAGTCTTTTGTTTTGATAGCTTCTAATTTTAATTCGTCTAATACGATGAATTTATCAGCTGCTACTCTAGATGTTAAAGCAGATTTTAATGCTGCTCTCTTTTCTTTCTTGTTAAGTTTGAAAGAGTAATCTCTTGGTACTGGAGCGAATACTACGCCACCACCTGTGAAGTGTGGAGCTCTTGTTGAACCCTGTCTTGCGTGACCAGTTCCTTTCTGTCTCCAAGGTTTTCTTCCGCCACCGCTAACTTCAGAACGTGTTTTTGCTTTCTGAGTTCCCTGACGATTGTTTGCAAGCTGCTGAACTACTGCCATGTGTACTAAGTGTTCGTTAACTTCTACACCGAATACTTTGTCACATAATTCCATAGTGCCAACTTCTTTGCCTTCCATATTATAAACAGATACGTTAGCCATCTGTGTGTCCTCCTTTCCTAATCAAGTCCTATGCTTTCACAGTTTCCTTGATTGTTACTAAAGATTTCTTAGGTCCTGGTACAGCACCTTTGATTAAAAGTAAATTGTTTTCAGCATCAACACGAACCACTTCTAAGTTCTGAACAGTAACTTTTACGCTACCCATGTGTCCTGGCATTCCTTTTCCTTTGAATACTCTACTTGGGCTAGAGCAAGCACCGTTTGAACCCTGATGACGATGGAATTTGGAACCATGTGTCATAGGTCCTCTGTGCTGACCAAATCTCTTAATCGCACCCTGGAAACCTTTACCTTTGGAAATAGCAGTTGCGTCTACTTTGTCGCCGTTTTCGAAGATGTTAGCTGCGATCACATCACCTAAGTTGTAATCAGCTGCGTTTTCGAATTTGAATTCGCGAACGTATCTTTTTCCTGTAACACCAGCTTTGTCAAAGTGACCTTTTTCTGCTTTGTTTACACCGTGTCTGTGTCTGATTTCTTTTTTGCCTGTTGCGTCTTTGCTAACTTCTTTTTCTTTCTTGTCAACAAAACCAACCTGAACTGCACTGTAACCATCGTTTTCTACAGTTTTAACCTGTGTAACGTAGCATGGTCCAGCCTGTAATACAGTAACCGGAATTAAAACTCCGTCTGCGTCGAAAATCTGAGTCATTCCGACTTTTGTCGCTAAAATAGCTTTCTTCATTCTTATTACCTCCTGTTATATCTACAGCGGAACGCATTTCGCGTTCATCCTAGAACAGTGATATATAAGTGGAACACTATGAATTCTCTCGAATATGTTGATTCCTAAGAATGTGTTGCTTCTATATATAACCCTTCAGGATTTTACCAAATTTGATGTGTGATCTTTACCTTATTATAAGGAAGGTTTCACAAGACCTCTTCAGCTTATTTCATTTTGATGTCGATATAAACACCAGCTGGCATTTCTAATCTGCTCAGAGCATCAACTGTTTTCTGTGTTGGTGCAATGATATCGATCAGTCTCTTATGAGTTCTCTGTTCGAACTGTTCTCTGGAATCTTTATATTTGTGAACAGCTCTTAAGATTGTAACTACTTCTTTCTTTGTTGGAAGTGGTACTGGACCGCTCACCTGTGATCCGTTTTTCTTTACAGTTTCGATGATTTTTTTTGCAGATGCATCAACTAATACGTGATCATATGCTTTCAATGTGATTCTCATTTTCTGACTTGCCATAAAAAAAGTCGCCTCCTTTTCGCACTTAATTATCTTAGTACGACAAGCGGTGACTGTACACTCTCCCGTGTGTATCCTACGGATTCTCACACGTCGTTTCTACATACTTGTAGACGGTATTCTCGAAGTACAGTGACTTGTCGTCAGTTTCCTAACTTGACATTCGCTCCACGGAAAACCTGCCAAAGTTTGACAGCAACCTCGCGCTTCACAGCTATCATGCCACAGCAAGAACAAGTATAATAGAAATGAATATAATTTGCAAGAAGTTTTTTCTCAAAAAAATTGTATTTTTTTAAGTACAATCTGATGTATATTTTTAGTAACCACCTTTTCTTTCCAATCGCATTTTCACGAAATATTATCGTCTTTCATACTTGCAATATGATAAAATGGATATATTAGGAGGTATCCATTATGATTACACCATTTAACAGAAAAGAACTCTGCACTACCTTTGATATGGTCCGTCAAGCAGAAGTCAGAGATATACTTGCTGCCAACGGCATAGATTACACATATAAACTCGATAACCCAACACGCGCTTATACCCGCGGTCATTCCCATGGCACCATCGGCATGAATCCAAACGCTTCTAACCAATGTACCATTTATGTCAAAAAAGAAGATTTCGAAAAAGCAAAACATCTCATCAACAAAAAATAACCATGGAAATGTTTGTTGTTATATAGTATAGTAATTCTGCGAATGTTGATTTTCGACACTCATTATTATATAGAAGAAACAGATTCATCATAGAAAGGATTTTATTATATGTGGATTGCAGATCAGTGGAAGGAATATGAAGTTATCGATTGTTCTGAAGGCGAAAAATTAGAGCGTTGGGGCAAGTACATCTTGCTTCGTCCAGACCCTCAGGTCATCTGGGACACTCCAAAGAATCATCCAAAGTGGAGACAGTTAAACGCACACTATCACCGCAGCAAAAAAGGCGGCGGCGAATGGGAATTCTTCGATCTCCCTGAGCAGTGGCCTCTTCACTACAAAAACTTAACATTTCAGCTGAAACCTTTCAGTTTTAAACATACAGGTCTTTTCCCAGAACAGGCTGTTAACTGGGATTGGTTCTCCAACAAAATCAAGAACGCAGGCAGACCAGTTAAAGTTCTGAACCTTTTCGCCTACACAGGCGGCGCTACTTTAGCAGCAGCTGCTGCCGGTGCAAACGTTACACACGTTGACGCTTCCAAGGGCATGGTTGCCTGGGCCAAAGAAAACGCAGTATCATCTGGCCTTGCAGATGCTCCTATCCGCTGGTTGGTAGACGACTGTGTAAAATTTGTAGAACGCGAGATCCGTCGCGGCAACAAGTACGATGCCATCATCATGGATCCACCATCCTATGGCAGAGGTCCAAAAGGAGAGATCTGGAAAATCGAAGAATGTGTTTACGACCTGGTAAAACTCTGCACTGAGATTTTATCCGATGATCCATTATTCTTCCTGATCAATTCCTACACTACAGGCCTTCAGCCAGCAGTGCTTGCTTACATGCTTGGTACAGTAATGAAGAAGTACGGCGGAACTGTAGACGCACAGGAAATTGGCTTGCCAGTATCTTCTAACGGATTGGTACTTCCATGCGGTGCCTCCGGAAGATGGGAAAGTAAATAAAACCAAAGACAACACAAAACAGGAGTCTTGCTTCACAAGCAAAACTCCTGTTTTTTATTAGTTCACATCTTAATTCTGAAAGATCGGTGTGGAATAATATCTATCTCCACTATCCGGCAGAATTACCACAATCGTCTTTTCTTTATTCTCGGCAAGCTTAGCCAATTCCGTTGCTACATGCATCGCACTTCCTGCAGAAATCCCAACAAGAATTCCTTCCTTCTGAGCCAACACCTTACACATGGCAATGCCAACCTGGTTATCAGCAGTAATGACCTTGTCATAAATCTCTGCATTTAATATAGAAGGAACAAAACCTGCTCCAATACCCTGGATTGCGTGTGGGCCTGGCGCTCCGCCAGACAACACTGCCGAGCTCTCAGGTTCCACTGCAATAATCTGAACCTCTGGATTCATCGCCTTCAAGTACTCACCTATGCCAGTAATAGTGCCGCCTGTTCCAACACCAGCCACCACAATATCTACCTGTCCATCTGTATCCATCCAGATTTCAGGGCCTGTTGATTTTTTGTGAGCCGCCGGATTGTCCGGATTATCAAACTGACCAGCCAAAATGCTGCCAGAGATTTCTTCTACCAACTGGTTTGCTTTTTCAATTGCTCCAGCCATCCCTTTTTCTCCTGGTGTTAACACCAGCTCCGCACCATATGCTTTCAAAATATTTCTGCGTTCTTCGCTCATTGTCTCTGGCATCGTAAGAATCAAGCGATATCCTTTAATAGCGCACACCAAAGCCAGACCAATACCTGTATTGCCAGAAGTTGGCTCCACAATGGTTGCCCCTGGCTGCAATCTGCCACTTCGTTCCGCTTCTTCTACAATATTTTTGGCAACACGGTCCTTGATGCTTCCGGCTGGATTTAAATACTCCAGCTTCGCCAGCAAACGCGCCTGCAAACCATAAATACTCTCGATATTTTTCATCTCTACCAGCGGTGTTTTGCCAACTAGTTCAGAAACATTGTTATATACCTTCATCGGAATACTCCTCTATCTTTCATTTTCGCCCGCAGCTTTCTTCTGCATCTTCACATTGCGATACATACCAAAGACACCCTTAATCAAACTGATTCCAATAGCAATGCCGAGAGCAAACTGAATCGTTAAGAATCCATAATGACGCGCCTGTGCCCAATCAGTAGAAACCGCAAACTTCATTGTATAATACAGACCACTACCCGGAATCAAAGGCAAAACTCCTGGAATCACAAATACGGTAGCTGGCCCCTTAAGTCTTCTTGCAAGAACTTCCCCATAAAAAGCAACACAAGCAGCAGAAACCAGGCAGGAAACAAACTCATTCTTGCCAGCTCCATATAGCATCAGCAAATAGATTGCCCAACTTAAGAATCCGCCCAATGCCGCCCAGGCAAGAAGTGCTTTTCGCAAATGGAACACCATGGAAAATGCAAACGTACCCAAAGTTGCTGTTATCAGCTGTATGATCATCTGTTCCATAATCACCCTCCTATAAGCCCAAGGGCAATCATAAATCCAGCCGCTAAAGCAGCCGCCCACAACAGCGCCTCTATCAATCGCAGGAAACCAGAAATGGTATCCCCCGCCAAAACATCTCGAACAGCATTGGTAGCACCAAGACCAGGAATCATAAGCATAATATCACCAATCATAACCTTATCCGCATGAAGCATAGGAACGCCCCTTCCAACCAAGCCGATACCTATACCAGTTACCAATGATGTGATCAAATAAAAAATCACATTATTCGGACATATCGGTGCCAACTTTCGACTTAGGAAGCATATAATCAAACCAAACCCTGCTGATACTAATCCATCCCAAAAACTTCCGCCAAAGAACACAGCAAAGGAACCCGCACCCAACATGCTTGCCAAATACCAGATAAGCATATTGTCATTCATACGTCCAATCTCTTCTATCCTTTCAGACAGTTCTTCCAGTGGAATTGGATTCTTACTACACTCTCGGCTAAGTTTATTCAATGCCTCAACTTTTGTGTAATCCAGTTTGCGTCCTGTAGGAATCTGACGATGCTGTGTCAATTCAATCCCATTACTGAACAACACTGTTACAATAATATTGGTAGTAATAACAAACACATCTACTGAAACCCCACCATAGGCCTTCGCCATGTAACGGATCATTTTTTCCGCGCGATGAATCTCGCCTCCAGAGGCTACCATTAACTCCGCCATATCTAATATATAACGCAAACACTCGTTGTTTGTTTTCAATTGGGTTATCGGTCTCCTAACAATTCCTTCTCCCATATATTCCCCTCTCATACAACTATTATTCCCTCAAGAACAATATTCGCGTATGTTTTTTTCGAATCAAAAGACTCCGCATACATAGGTATACGAAGCCTGTTTGTTATCTGTTACATCATCTTTTTCTTCTTCATTATCACCAAAACTACCAAGCACACGATCAAAATCGAAATGCAGATAATTCCAAAACCATACGGATGTGCCGCCAATGGCATGCTGTCTGGATTCACGTTCATACCGTATACACCAGAAATAATGGTTGGAATCGCCATTACGATTGTGATACAAGTAAGGAGTTTCATCAGATTGTTCAATCTGTTGTCAATTACAGAAGACATCAATTCTCGAGTACCGTTGATGATATCTCGATAGATAGTTGTCATCTCAATCGCCTGCTGGTTCTCGACAATAACATCACCCAGCAACTCTTTGTCTTCTGGATACTGCTCCAGCCTCTTATATCTGGACAAACGATCCAGCACTACAGAATTGGCTCTTAAGGATGTGGCGAAGTAAACCAGTGTAGACTCTAATTCGTGCAATTCGATCAGATCCACATCTTTTGTGTTATCTCCAACACGTTCCTCAATCTCTGTTCTCTTCTTATCAATAATACGCAGATTGCTCTGGTACAGGGCTGCTGTACGGAACAAAATCTGGTACACAAATCTCATCTTCTTCTTTGTACTAAACTCACGAACTCTTCTTACAACAAAGTGTTCCAAAATCGGAGTTTCCTCAGTACATACTGTAATCAAATTAGTGGCTGTGAGAATAATACCAAGAGGAATAGTCGTGTATGTCTTTGTATCATGACTTGTTGTTTCTGTAGTTGGAATATCCACAAGGATCAATGTGTATCCATCTTCCAAATCGATACGGGAACTTTCTTCCTCATCCAGTGCGGCACGAACGTCCACCATGTCGATATCAAACGTTTCCGCTATCTCCTGACACTCTTCCATTGTAGGATTGATCAGATTGATCCACGCTCCATCCTGGAATTCTTCCAGCTGATGAATCACGCAATCATCGGTTCTGTAGATTGTCATCATAAGGCCGCACCTCCTTTTCACAAAATATCACACTATAGATAGCATCTCTCTTTTTGTAAAATATGTCAAGTTATTTTTGTTGTCTTCGCCCTTTCAAAAGCGCAAAAAACTCCCCGTTCTCTTCCGAAAACGAGGAGTCATCATTCTTATCAATATAGCTTCAAAACTACGAATTATTCACCATATTTTTCCATACGAAGACGTCTTGCTTCTGCAACTTCGTCCTGGCGTTCCTGCCATAATCTGTCAGCAACAGGTTTCCATTTTTCAGCGTATGGAATTGTTTTAGCAATCAGATCATCAACTTCTTCAACAGCCTGCATGTCTGTAGAGTGAGCACCAGAAGCTTCTACCATAGCTTTAATCTTTTCTGGGTTCTCTAACATTGGACATGGACGTAACTGGTTTTCGTTGAATGGCTGATTCTGGTGATACTGCATGAACAGTGGGGACTGTAAGCATTCTAACAGAGAATGTTCCTTAATGTTCATGTTGGAGTAGTGGATAAATACGCATGGTTCAACGTCGCCGTTTGGATTGATATGTAAGTAGTTCTTACCACCAGCGATACATCCGCCTACGAATTCAGCGTCATTCTGGAAGTCCAGTGTGAATAATTTGATTGGACATTTTCTGCTACGTACGTAACGAACTCTCTGTACCATGTATTCACGCTGTTCTGGTGTTAACAGTAAGTCTGTACTTGCATCTTTACCAACTGGCATGTAGTGGAAGAACCAAGAAAGGATTGCTCCTTTATCAACCAGCATCTGTAAAAATTCATCAGATGTTACTACCTTGTAGTTTTTGCTTGTATAACAAATAGATGTTCCGTATAACAGACCGTGTTCTTTCATAAGATCCATTGCTCTCATAACGGACTGGTATACACCAGCACCACGTCTGTCATCGTTTGTTTCCTCGTAACCTTCAACGGATACTGCGAAAGATAAGTTACCAAGTCTCTGTACTTCTTTACAGAATGGTTCATCGATCAGTGTTCCGTTTGTGAAGATGTGGAATGCACAGTCGTTGTGTTTTTCAGCAAGCATTAAGATATCTTTCTTTCTTACTAATGGTTCACCACCTGTTAATACGAAGAAGTGGATACCTAATTCTTTTGCTTCTGTAATGATCTTATCTAATTCTTCATTTTTTAACTGAAGCTGATGACCATATTCAGCTGCCCAACAACCTACACACTTTAAGTTACATGCACTTGTAGGGTCCATAAGGATAACCCATGGCACGTTACAACCATATTTTTCACGGTTTTCTCTTACTTTTTTGAATCCTGTAAGACCAGCTTCAAAGCCCATGTTTAAAACATGCTGTTTGATTACATTTGGATGTAATCTTTCAAGAGCGTTGTAAATCATCTGTGTCCATTTTTCTTCAGGATTACCTAATACTTCATCTGCTGCATCCCAGAAATATTTTGGGAAGTTTTTGCCAGCGATCTTCTGAGCAAGGTTCATTAATTTAACCAGATTTTCTTCACGGTTCTTATTAATATATTTAAATACACCTGTGAAAGCTACTTCAAAAGACTTTCTCGCTGCGGCATGTTTTAAATCGATAGCCATAATTTTCTCTCCTTATCAAATGTATATCATTTCATATAAAATACTGTTTCAATTTCCCCAGCCTCTGTCATCCCCTATCAAAAAGAGACATTTTAGGCCATTCTTGTGGATTTTATCATATGTAAATATAAATGGCAAGTTTTTTTGCCTCAACAAGAGCTTTTTTGCTATGCATTTACCAGTATCTTGTTTTTATAAAATATACATTTCTCCTAATTTGAATATGTATTTTTAACATTCTTCTTTTTTTGCCTACTTATTTAGGAACAAACTGAAGATTTAAATCAACAAAACCTTCCACTCCAGCTATCTTCCCCTTTTCAGAATATTGCCAAAAAGCGAAATCATATGGAGTTTGTGGCACACTCTCATAATCCGCATACCATACAGGATACTGCTCTATAACAGCCATATCGAACTCAAAGGCTTCCCAAAGCATATTACTATAGACCATTGGGTCGTAGCCTGCTTCACGTATCCTTTCGCAGAAAACCACTGTGTTCTTGGTAAATTGTTCCCCCGTTACAGAATCTGTTCTCGCATCGTCTGTCAGAATTCGTTCCGGATCATATACAACAGGCAATGAAAGTTCTGTTCCTTCCAAGGTCGCCAAAACAAACTCCGCCTCTTCCAACGCTTCCTCTTCATTTATTGCCTGAGAAAAGAAATAGACGCCCACATCCAATCCTACAGACTTTGCTCCCTGCATGTTATCATAGAATCTCTCATCGAGACAGACTTTCCCAGCATCTCCATATCCTCGATATCCCAA
>JAZQSD010000046.1:0-10458 GCA_045629925.1 Eubacterium sp. | reverse complement strand
TGATCGATGTCTGACTCAGACAGCAGTCCGTCTCGAACCCACTGCTGGCCCAGTGATAACGCCAGATCTTCCATGCGGAAGGAGTCCGGGGTGGTTCCTACAAACCTATAGTAAAGAGAGATATGTTCTTTGTTTTGGTTAATAATAGTTGCTAAAAGTGAGGTCTTTCCACATCCTGCATCTGAAAGGAGTAGGATAGGAGTGTTTTCTTTTTCGTTAATAAGGCTTACTAGTGCACTTTCCTCAGCAGGGCGAGGAATGTAACCGTCACTAGCCTGAAAGAGCTGTGTGTCCTGTCTGTCTAACTCAATGTCTAGAGGGTCAGATGAGGCAGAGATCTCTGTATGGTCTGGGAAGGCCTGAGAAATCTCGCTTTTTAGCCATGTGATTACATCGTCACTGAGGGACGTGTTTTTTGTCTGGAAGTTTTCAAGGCGGCCTACGGCAAGTTCTCCAGAAAGTTCTGGAGATGGCTTTGCGGCATTCCATGATGCAAAATATTCAACGATTGGATATTTTTGGGAAACCTCTTTCTTAAAATGTTCAAGATCAGAATCACCCTTTGTGAGGAAACTTCTTTTTGGACAGAACAAGTTCCGATGTGCCTCTGTCTTTATCTGTTGCAGATAGCTTTTGTTGCGAAAATAAAAGCGTGCATGATCTACAGGCAGTGAATCTTCTGACAGTGGATGCATTAAAGCATGTAAGATTTCCAATTCCGTAACAGAAGTTTTTCCAAGATATTTCGTAAGTTCAGGGAAAAGGCGAAGTGTTTCTTGGTTGATATCCTTTTCTTCAGGAACCCATCCACGTCGCTGCCCCATGAAGCAGAGGAAAAATGGGCGACATTTGTCGATGTTTTTCATGCATACTTCTACGACACGTTTATTTTCTAGTGCATCGGCGGCACTGACACCCCATCTTAAATCAACGTCTACAAGTTTTAATTTTCGCTGAGCACACCAAAGACGAAGCTGAGGAAAAACCTGCTTTACAAGGTGGTCACGTTCGGCGTGCATATCGTTGAATGTTGAACTTATGAAAATATAAACGGTCTGCCAGTTCATAGGAAGCCTCCTGATTTGTCTTTGTTGATAGATTAATTTTATTGCGTTGATTGACTAAAGTCAAGGGGAGGGAATGCCAGGGGGAAAAAGATGTGGTACAAAAAAGTATGTCTGAAAAATAAAAGAGGATCCGAATGTGGATCCTCTTATGCATTGCGTATGAACAGCAATAATATAATTTGTTTTACTCAATTGTAAAAGAGATGAGCAGGTCGTTCTGTGCAACAGAATCGCCAGCAGCAACGTAAATCTTGTCAACTTTGCCGTTAACTTTAGAAACAACAGTTGTTTCCATTTTCATTGCTTCGACTGTCATCAGAGGCATGTTTTCTGTTACCACATCGCCTTCTTTAACAAGAACTTTACCAACTGTACCTGGGATGGAAGAACCAAGGTGACCTGGATTGGATTTGTCAGCTTTCAGTTTTCTGTCAGCTTTTACTTCCAGACTCTTATCCTGGATCTTAACTGTACGTAAGGAGCCGTTTACTGCGAATGTAAGGATTCTTACGCCGTCCTTGTCAGGTTCACTCATTTCAAGATATTTGATCAGAACAACTTTACCTTCGCCAAGAGTCAGATAAGTTTCTTCGCCTTTTCTCATACCGTAGAAATATACGTGTGATTCAAGTCTTGTTACATCGTTGTACATTTCGAAGTGTTCACAGTAATCTTCGTATACTTTTGGATAGAGAGCGTAGCTGATTGCTTTCTGTTCCATATCATCTGCGGATTTGTCTTCGTAGTGATATTTTTCGATAAGGAATTTTTTGATGCCCTCCAAATCTACTGGTTCCAAGAATTTGCCAGGACGATCTGTCAATGGCTCGATGTCTTTTAATACAATTTTCTGAAGCTCAGCAGGGAAGCCGCCGTCAGGCTGTCCCATCATACCCTGGAAGTAAGACACAACAGAGTCTGGGTAAGCCAGGCCTTTTCCTTTTTCAAGAATGTTTTCTTTTGTGAGTTCGTTCTTGAACATGAAGATGGCAAGGTCGCCAACTGCTTTGGAGGTTGGTGTTACTTTTACAATGTTGCCAAGTAAGTCATTGGCATCTTTGTAAAGGGATTTGATGGATTCAAAGTCGTCTGCAGAACCCATGCTTGTAACCTGAGATAACAAGTTGGAGTACTGACCGCCAGGAATCTCGTATTTGTAGATCTCAGCGTTTGGCGCTTTCATGTCAGATTCGAAGGAAGCGTATACTTTACGGATACGTCCATAGTAGCGGCTTAATTCATCTAATTCTTCGAAGTCAAGGCCTGTGTCGCGATCTGTTCCGCGAAGTGCTTCTACAACAGCGTTCATGGATGGCTGAGAGGTAAGGGAAGCCATGGACTCGATTGCTAAGTCAACGATGTCAACACCGGCTTCAGCAGCCATAAGCACTGTACTTACACCGGCGCCAGTAGAGTCGTGTGTATGTAAGTGAATTGGGATGTTGATTTCTTCCTTCAAAGCTGTGATAAGTTTTTTCGCTGCAAGTGGTTTCAACAGACCAGCCATATCTTTGATGGCGAGAGAGTGGCAGCCTAAACTTTCCAGTTCTTTTGCTTTGTTCAGATAGTAGTCTAATGTGTATTTTACTTCTTTTGGATTGGAAAGGTCGCCTGTATAGCAAACAGTACCTTCAACAATCTTACCTGTTTTTAATGCTTCTTCGATTGGCATTTTCATATTTTCAACCCAGTTTAAGGAGTCGAAGATACGGAATACATCAACACCTTTGTCTGCTGCGATGCGGATGAATTCTCTTACCACATTGTCTGGATAGTTGCTGTATCCAACCGCGTTGGATGCACGAAGCAGCATCTGGATCAGTGTGTTTGGCATTCTTTCGCGAAGCAATGTGAGACGTTTCCATGGAGATTCTTTTAAGAATCTGTAAGCAGTATCATAGGTAGCACCGCCCCATGCTTCTACGGAAAAGGCATTCTGCATAAAGGCATTTGTAGCCCATGCAGCGCCGCAAAGGTCTTTGCTTCGCATACGTGTTGCCATCAGAGACTGCTGGCCGTCACGCATTGTTGTATCAGTAACGTAAAGCTTCTTGTCATTTTTGATCTTCTGCATAAATCCTTCAGCACCGAGTTTTAAGAATTCATCTCTTGCGCCGTAAACAGGAGCTTCTTTGTCATATTTTGGAAGAACACGGTTTTCGAACTGTGGTTTCTCGCCTGGAATGTGTGTATTTACGATCTTGTCACCGATGAATTCGATGATTTTTGTAGCACGGTCCTGGCTCTGTTCTAATTCGAAAAGTTCTGGTGTTTCTTCGATAAATGTTGTATAGCATGCACCGCTGATAAATGTTGGATGATTTAATACATTGATCAGGAATGGGATGTTTGTCTTAACACCACGAATACGCATTTCGCGCATTGCGCGGCTGGATTTTCTAACTGCGCCGGCAAATGTACGGTCGTGGGAACATGCTTTTACAAGTAAGCTGTCATAATATGGAGAGATTACAGCACCTGTGTAGGCATTTCCACCGTCGAGACGGATACCGTTGCCGGAACCGGAACGATAAACAGTGATTTCGCCTGTGTCAGGAAGGAAGTTGTTTGCTGGATCTTCTGTTGTAACTCGTGTCTGGATAGAGTAACCGTTGCACTGAACAGATTCCTGAGATGGAATATTGATCTCTTCAGAATCTAATGGGTAGCCTTCAGCAACCAGAATCTGGGACTGAACGATGTCGATGCCTGTAACCATTTCAGTAACAGTGTGTTCTACCTGAATACGAGGATTCATTTCAATAAAGTATGGACGGTTGTCTGCATCAACCAGGAACTCTAAAGTACCTGCGTTTTTGTATCCAACGTTTTTGGACAGGCGGATAGCACTGTCAAAAATGATTTTTCTTGTTTCTTCAGGAATGGAGAATGCAGGAGCGTATTCAACTACTTTCTGATGACGGCGCTGTACGGAACAGTCACGGTCAAAAAGGTGAACTACGTTTCCGTAGTTATCGCCGATTACCTGAACTTCGATATGCTTTGGACTGCGGAGATATTTTTCGATGAAGATTTTGTCATCACCGAATGCTTTTTTTGATTCGTTCTTAGCTTCTTCGAATTCTTTTGGAAGATCTTCTAAGCAGTTAACGATACGCATACCACGTCCACCGCCGCCGTTGGATGCTTTTAACATAATTGGAAAACCTACTTCAACGGCAATCTTTTTTGCTAATTCTAAATCTTTGATGGCATAGTCAACACCAGGAATGATTGGAACCTCAGCGTCGATAGCCATTTTCTTGGAAGAAATTTTATCGCCCATTGCGCGCATAAGATCTGCGGATGGACCGATGAAAGTGATGCCGTTTGCTTCGCAGGCATCAACAAATTCTGGGTTTTCAGACAGGAAACCGTAACCTGGATGGATAGCGTCTACACCAGCTTCCAAAGCGATCTTGATGATCTTCTTGATGTCAAGATATGCATCGATAGGTCCTTTGTCTGGGTCTAATTCATAGGATTCATCTGCTTTTGCACGGAAGAGTGCCAGACGATCCTGTTTGGAATAAATACTTACAGAAGTGATTCCAAGTTCGTGAAGGGCACGAAATACGCGGATTGCAATTTCACCGCGGTTGGCAACCAGTACCTTTTTGAATGGTTTGATTGTTGTTGATTTCATTAATTACACTCCTTATTTTTGTTTTCCTTATAACTTTTATACTCTGTTTGGTTTTGTAGCCTGCAAGTAACTCCCCCAAGTAACGTGCAGAAACTGATAGTCAGTGTTGCTATCTAAAAAAGCACACAAAACACAACTGTACACTAAGATTATAGGATATACACAGTATACATGCAAGAACAAAGTTAAAAAAATGCAAAAAAAGGGTAAAAGTAGCTGATTGTTAAGAAATAGACGAGCAAAATGAAGGATTTCCAATCATAACTTGCAAAAATAATTGCAAATATGACGTTAAAACAGGCAAAACTAAGAAAAATGAAAGAGAGAAGAGTGAAACTATCATCTGAAGTGTAGACACTTAAAATTAAAACTACTATACTAAAAAGAAGAAATAGTGATTTGAAAAATTGATGATGGAGGCGGGCAATGAAAGTTGCTGGAATTATTTCGGAATACAATCCATTTCATAATGGACATGCATATCATATAGAAGAAGTAAGAAAACGCACGGGTGCTGACTATGTAGTTGCAGTCATGAGCGGCAACTTTGTTCAGCGTGGAGAGCCAGCAATCTGCAACAAGTATATCCGTGCCAGGATGGCGCTTCTTCAAGGTGCTGACCTTGTAGTTGAGCTTCCGGTTGTGGCAGCTACAGCCAGTGCGGAGACGTTTGCAAGAACAGGTGTGGCAATTCTGAAGGCTATGGGTGTTGTGACTCACATAGGATTTGGATGTGAGTGCGAGGATCTTGAACTTTTGGAGACAGTAGCGGACCTTTTTGTAAAGGAGCCAGAGGATTATCGCAATCTTATGGCTGATCATATGAGAACGGGAATGTCTTTTCCTGCCGCAAGAGCCCAGGCGGCGTGTGATGTGCTGGGCGATGAAGCGTACTTTCATATATTAAATAATCCTAACAATATTCTTGCTATTGAGTATCTGAAAGCTATTAAGCAGTTGAATGCGCCGTTGATTCCTTGCCCAATCCTGCGAAAAGGTAGTGGTTATCATGAAGACCAACTGAAAGAGTCGTTTGCATCAGCAACAGGGATCCGCAAAGGAATTGAGGAGTGGATGCAGGATTCACCACAACAAGAATACGATTCTAAAACAGATAGCAGAATATTGCAGGAATTTTTAGAAGACTATATTCCGGCAGAAAGTGCAAGCGTATTGGCGCAGGCCTTAGAAGAAGGCTCACCGATATTTGCAGACGATTTTTCTCCACTGTTGCAATATAAGCTTCAGCTGCAGCGAGGTTCTTTTGAAGAGTATGCAGATTTGAAAGCAGAATTGAGCAATCGCATAGAGAAACTTCGAGAAAATTTCCAAGAATATTCCACATTCGCAATGGAATTGAAAACAAAAAATATTACCTATACAAGTGTGAGCAGAGGATTGATTCACATCCTTTTGGATATCCGACAGGAAGATATGGACAATCTTGCAGAGGAAGCTTACGCGCCATACATTCGCGTGCTGGGATTCAAAAAAAGTGCGTCGCCATTACTAAAAGAGATTCAAAATGCCAGTGTTCCTGTGTTGACGAAACTTGCTCAGGATGAGAAGTGGTTGTCTGAATCAGCGAAGCATATTTTGGATATAGACATCAGAAGCGCGAATCTGTATAACGATGTAGTGGCAAGAAAAGCAAAGGCCACTGTAAAAAACAGTGAGTATCGCACCCCACTGATATATATGTAGAAATTTTATTGAAATACAAAGCGGAAACAACAATAAGAATTGTGGAAAATAGCTTAAAACAAGCCGTTTGTGAGCGCTGATTTGTTCAAAAGTTTGTGAATAAATAAACTATTGAAAATTTCGTCAAAGGTACTTGTCTTTTCAATTTTTTCTTCATATAATAAGCTTATCTATGGGCTTTTTTTTAGCTCATGACAGCATAGAGGTTTAAATAATTAATATGAATAGAAAACGCATAGGTGACGCTTTCTATGATCTGACAATGAAGGGAGTACAAATAATGAACGTATTAGTAATTAACTGTGGTAGTTCTTCACTGAAATATCAGCTGATCAACTCTGAAACAGAAGCTGTTTTAGCAAAAGGTCTTTGCGAAAGAATTGGTATTGACGGTGTGTTAACATACCAGAAAGCTGGTCTTGACAAAGAAGTTACAGAAGCAGCTATGCCAACACATAAAGAAGCTATCAAGTTAGTATTAGATGCTTTAGTAAACGATAAAACAGGTGCTATTGCTTCTTTAGAAGAAGTTGGAGCAGTTGGACACAGAATCGTACACGGCGGCGAAAAATTCGCTTCTTCTGCAGTGATCACAGACGAAATGTTAGCAACAGTAGAAGGATGCAATGACCTTGCTCCATTACACAACCCAGCTAACTTAATCGGTATCAATGCATGTAAAGATTTAATGCCAGGTGTACCAATGGTAGGTGTATTTGATACAGCATTCCATCAGACAATGCCAGAAAAAGCTTACATCTATGGTTTACCATACGAATATTATGAAAAATACGGTGTTAGAAGATACGGTTTCCACGGCACAAGCCACAGCTTCGTATCCAAACACATGGCTGACTTCCTTGGCCTTGATTACAACAACTCTAAGATCATCGTTGCTCACCTTGGAAATGGTTCTTCCATCTCTGCAGTTCTCAACGGTAAATGTGTAGACACATCTATGGGTCTCACTCCATTAGAAGGTCTTCCAATGGGAACACGTTCTGGTGATATCGATCCAGCAATCATGGAATTCCTTGCTAAGAAAGAAGGCCTTGATGTGGCAGGCGTTATGAACGTATTAAACAAAAAATCCGGTGTTCTTGGTATCTCCAAAGTATCCAGCGACTTCCGTGATCTTGAAGATGGTATGGCAGAAGGAAACCACTTATGCGAATTAGCAATTGATGTATTCAGCTACAAAGTTGCAAAATATATCGGTTCATACGTAGCAGCTATGAACGGTGTAGATGCTATCGCATTTACAGCAGGTGTTGGTGAAAACGGCCCAATCGTTCGTGAAAAAGTATTAGGTTACCTTGGATACTTAGGCGTTGCATTAGATGAAGAAGCGAACAACAAACGTGGAAAAGACAATATCATTTCTACAGCAGATTCAAAAGTTAAAGTTTGTGTAATCCCTACAAACGAAGAACTTGCAATCGCTAGAGAAACAGTTGCATTAGTAAAATAATTTGTAACAAAATAGAATGGAAAATACCTGCTTATGCGGGTATTTTCTTTTGTGAAAAAAACTTATTTATGTCAAGAAAAAACCATTGACAAACTATAGGCAGATATGTATAATCATCTAAGTGTGATTAAAAGCCGGGACACGTGGTTTAATCAATATAGCTATATTGTTTTGTAAATGGAGGTGTAAACATGTCTATTTGTCCAAAGAATAAATCTTCTAAAGGAAGAAGAGATAGAAGAAGAGCAAACTGGAAAATGAGTGCTCCAACTTTAGTAAAATGCTCTAAATGTGGCGAACTTATGGTTCCACACAGAGTATGCAAAAACTGTGGTTCTTACAACAAAAAAGAAATCATCACAGTTGAATAATTATGACGAATTTAAAGGCTTTCGGGATTTCCGAAAGCCTTTATTTTTGATATGTATTGCAGAAGGTAATATCTAAGTATAATATGTATAATACATATTCCAATTAAAGTTAAAGAAGGTAATAGAATGTCAAAGTTTAAGAAATTATTTGCCCCTGTGGATATGACAATAGGTGTGCCATGGAAACAGATCTTACTGTTTACCGGTCCAATGCTTATCGGTAATATTGCACAGCAGCTTTATAATACAGTTGATAGTATTGTTGTAGGTAATTTTGTCGGTGACAATGCCCTTGCAGCAGTAGGAAGCGCAGCTCCAATCTTTAATCTTTTGTTGGTTCTTTTTATTGGAATCAGTACAGGTGCCAGCATTTTGGTAGCCCAGTTTTTTGGAGCCAGAGACAGAGAAGCTTTGTCTCACACAATCGGCAATTGTATTACGTTAACATTGATCGCATCTGTCGGTGTTATGATTGTTGGACCGCTGGTGTCAAGGCCGTTGCTTCATTTGCTGAATACTCCTGAGAGCATCATTGATTGGTGTACAAGTTATCTTGTGATTTTGTTTGTTGGCATTGCAGGGATGGCTTTTTATAACATTTTAAGTGGTGTGCTACGAGGATTGGGAGATGCATTCTCTTCCCTTATTTATTTGTTGATTGCCTGTGCGATCAATATCGTTTTAGATTTAGTTTTCGTAATTGTTTTTGATATGGGTGTTGCAGGTGTGGCGCTGGCTACGGTCATTGCACAGGCCGTATCAGCAGTTCTGTGTATTCGCAGGTTGATGAAATTAAAAGATCTTTTTGAACTTAATCGGTCATATCTGCGAGTGAACAAAAAATATGCCATGGGTATTATCAAGCTTGGCGTTCCAACTGGTATCACCCAGGCAATCATGTCCATGTCCATGATTTTGGTGCAGTCATTGACGAATAGCTTCGGAGAAATCATGATTGCTGCTAACGTAATGGTTATGCGTGTAGATGGTTTTGCTATGATGCCGATCTTTTCCTTTGGTTCTGCCATGACTACTTTCTCAGGACAAAACGTTGGTGCCCAGCAGTATGATCGTGTTATGAAGGGTGCAAAACAGGGAACTTTACTGTCTGTAGGTGTTGCTGCTGTAATTACTGTGATTTTACTGTTTTTAGGAAAACCACTGATGGGAATTTTTACCGACACACCGGAATTGATTGACCTGGGAATGCTTCTGCTTCGAATTCTGGCAGTGGGTTATTTGGCCATGGCTCTGTCTCAGTCTCTTGCTGGCATTATGCGAGGTGCTGGTGATACGGTAACACCAATGTGGATTTCTATCATACAGACCATTTGTCTTAGAATGCCCCTTGCATATATTATGTGTTACCTGACACGTTCAGTAGATTATCCAAACGGCCGAAAAGAATGTCTGTTCATCTCCTTGCTGATTGCATGGCTGATAGGTGCACTGCTTACGGCTATCATGTATAAGAGAGGCAAGTGGAAACGGAATTTTCAGGAAAGATAACAACAATGCATACAGATGAAAATAAATGGGACAAATTACTAGGAATACGAACTTCAGGCCGAGACGATAGTCAGGCAGACCAGTATAGGTATCCTTATGAGCCAACCCCGTATTCTGTGTTGGAGCGATTGGCAAATTCTGGGTACATACGAAAAAAGAATACGCTGATAGATTATGGATGTGGAAAAGGCCGTGTAAGTTTTTTCCTGTCTTATCAAACGCGATGCACATCTGTTGGAATAGAATATGATGAGAGAATCTTTGAAAGTGCTACAAAAAATTTGGAGACAGCACATGCCGCCGGAAGAGTAAAGTTCTTGCACAGAAATGCGGAAAATTATGTCCTTCCAGATGAGGCAGACCGATTCTACTTTTTCAATCCATTTTCAGTAGAGATTTTTCAAAGTGTGCTGGGCAAAATTAAGGAATCTTATTATGACAATCCCAGAGAAATGTATTTGTTTTTTTATTACCCATCCGACGAGTATGTTTCTTATCTGATGACAGTAGATGAACTGGCTTTTGAAGACGAAATAGACTGCACAGATTTGTTTGAGGGGATGGATTCCCGCGAGAAAATCTTAATTTTTACATTATTATAGTGAATAAGACACAAAAAGGGTGTTGTGAACAGTTTGCTTGTTTACGACATCCTTTTTTTCTGTTACAATAAATTGTTAATACTGATAC
>JAZQSD010000045.1:0-5509 GCA_045629925.1 Eubacterium sp. | reverse complement strand
CTGATACTGAATACACTGAACACCCTGCTGTACTTCTTTTCTTACACGAAGTTCTGCTAACTGGTTGATTGTTTCCTGAGAAACGTCGATGCCAACCTGGGCAAAATCTGCAGCTACTTCTTTACGGAATTTCTCACGGCTCACCTGAACGAATGGAACTAAGTGTGCCAACGAAATACTCTGTCCACCGTACTGAGAACTTGCAATCTGAGCGATTGCCTGTGTCGCAACGTTACATGCTGTAGCAAAACTTCTTGGTTTTTCAATCATTGTTTCGCTGATAACAGTACCATTCTGAAGCATGTCTTCTAAGTTTACCAGACAGCAGTTGTGCATATGCTGCGCAAAGTAGTCTGCATCATGGAAATGGATCATACCCTGTTCATGAGCTTCTACTACATCTTCTGGAAGAAGGAATCTCTTTGTAATATCCTTACTAACTTCCCCCGCCATGTAATCACGCTGTACGCTGTTAACTGTAGGGTTTTTATTAGAGTTTTCCTGTTTTACTTCCTCGTTGTCGAATTCCAGCAAACTTAAGATCTGCTGATCTGTAGAGTTGGACTTACGAACAAGCGCTCTCTTATAACGATATGTAATGTAGTTACGTGCTACGGAAAACGCTCTCTGATTCATGATCTGGTTTTCCACAAAGTCCTGGATTTCTTCCACGCTAAGGGCACGTGTCATTGTCTCACAGATAGTACGCATGTTTGCAGAGATAACTGCAATCTGCTCTGGTGTCATCTTTTCATTGTCTGGTACAGATTCATTGGCTTTCACTACCGCCGCGGTAATCTTCTCAAGGTCGAATTCTACTTCTGTACCGCTTCTCTTAATAATCTTCATTGTCTTCCCCTTCTCGTTGTATCTATTACTATAAAACTGTTACAAAATATATATCTCCTCAGCTTGGACTCCACTATATCTATGGTTTTTTCACAAAATTACATACGCATACCCACTAGATATATGCCGAGCTGTATTGCCATTGTACAACATCTAGTATTGCATTGCAATAGGCAAAATCAAGATATTGTATAAAAAACCCCTGTTTTTATTTTAACAAACACAATATATTGTGTTTACATAAAATTTTATTATTTTTAGGCAAAAAAAGCCCGTAACCCCAGTAAAATCAAGGGTTACGGACTGGTTTACATTAGCTTAATTTTGCGATTGCAGCTTCAATACGAGCAATAGATTCTTCTTTTCCAAGGATTTCCATAAGCTCTGTTGCACCGCCTGGTGTCATCTGTTTTCCAGATACAGCTGTACGGATTGGCCACATTACATAGCCGTTCTTTACGCCTTTTTCTGCTACATATTCACAAAGCATTGCGTAGAGGGCATCGTTGCTGTAATCATCCTGTGCCTGAAGACGTGGAAGGATATCTTTTAACACTTCAAGAGATGTCTCCGCATTTGTTTTCATCTTCTTGTGTGTGTACATTTCCACATCGTATTCTGGAACAGCTTCAAAGAAATCAATATGATCTTTGATATCTGGGAATACTTCGATACGAGTTTTTACCATATTAGAAATCTTCTTAAGATCTACATCTTTTGTTACAACTTCTTTAATATATGGAAGAGCCATTTCGAAGAATGCATCTTCGTCCATAGCTTTTAAGTATTCGCCGTTCATCCATTTTAATTTCACCATATCAAATCCCGCTGGGGATTTGCTGATGTGACGGAAGTCAAAGTTTTCTACCAGCTGTTCTAAAGAGAAGATCTCCTGATTGTCAGATGGGCTCCATCCAAGCAGCGCTACAAAGTTAACAACTGCTTCTGTTAAGAATCCCTGCTCGATCAGATCTTCGTAGGAAGAATGGCCGGAACGTTTGGACAGTTTCTGGTGTTCTTCGTTAGTGATCAGTGGGCAGTGAATGTATTTTGGTTCTTCCCATCCAAATGCAGCATACAGTCTTGTGTATTTTGGTGCGGAAGATAAATATTCGTTACCGCGAACAACGTGTGTGATACCCATTAAATGGTCATCTACTACGTTTGCAAAGTTGTATGTTGGATATCCGTCAGATTTGATCAGGATCATATCGTCCAGTTCTTCGTTTGGAGCTGTGATATCACCATAGATTTCATCGTGAAATGTTGTTGTTCCTTCTGTTGGCATATTCGCACGGATAACAAATGGTTTTCCTGCTGCTAGATTAGCCTCTACTTCTTCTTTGGACATGTGGAGACAGTGCTTGTCATAAACGCTGATCTCTTTGCCAGCTACTGTCTGTTTTAATGTTTCCAGACGTTCTTTGTCACAGAAGCAATAGTAAGCTTCGCCTTTTTCTACCAGCTGTTTTGCGTATTCCATGTAAAGTCCGGACTGGCAACGTTCAGACTGTACATATGGTCCTACACCGCCATCTTTATCTGGACCTTCATCGTGGATCAGTCCTGTTTTTGCCAGTGTTCTATAGATGATTCCAAGGGCTTCGTCCACAAAACGCTCCTGGTCTGTGTCTTCGATACGAAGAATGAAGTCACCGCCTTCATGCTTCGCGATCAGGTATGTATATAATGCTGTACGCAGATTTCCTACGTGCATACGTCCTGTTGGACTTGGTGCAAATCGTGTTCTTACTTTTGCCATAATATATCCTCTTTTCTGTGGACATGCCACTTATAATTCATTATCAAAATCATTTCCCGCCATGCTTACCGCATAGCATAGGCGTAAATATTATAAAGGAATTTCAAAGTTTTCTCAACCGTTATCTCCGCCAAATAGGCAAAAAAATAAAATCCCGCATTGAGAGAAAAATCACCTCCCACAAATCGTTTCCAGATTTGTAAGAGCCAATTTTTTCTCAATACGGGCAATGATTATACCTTTTTTATTTTTTATCGTTCGTCTAATGGAACATAATCTCTATGCCATCCTACATACTTGTACGCTGGACGGATAATCTTTCCTTTGTTAACCAATTCTTCCAAACGATGTGCACTCCAGCCAGACATACGCGCAATGGCAAACAGCGGTGTGTAAAGTTCCTGTGGAATGCCAAGCATTGTGTATACGAATCCACTGTAGAAGTCCACGTTTGCACAGACTGGTTTGAAGATCTTATGCTGCTCTGTCAGCAGGCGAACTGCGATCTTTTCGATTCTGTCTAAAAACGCGTATTCTTTCTGTGTTCCTTTTTCCTCTGAAAGTCTCTTTGCATATTCTTTTAAGATGACTTCTCGTGGGTCAGACAATGTGTATACCGCATGTCCCATACCATAGATGAGGCCGGATTTATCAAAAGCTTCTTTATTTAAAATCTTGCGCAGATAGATTTCAATCTCAGCTTCATTTTCCCAATCAGCAACATTGGCCTTGATATCTTCCATCATCTGCTCAACTTTTAAGTTGGCACCACCATGGCGAGGACCTTTTAAGGACGCCATAGCTGCTGCCATAGCAGAGTATGTATCTGTGCCAGAAGATGTTACTACATGAGTTGTGAATGTGGAGTTGTTACCACCGCCGTGTTCAGCATGAAGCACCAATGAGCAGTCAAGTACGCGCGCCTCTAACTCTGTATATTTTCCATCTGGACGAAGCATCTGCAGAATGTTTTCTGCCATGGAAAGTCCTGGCTTTGGATTACGGATATGAAGGTTCTTATCCAGTCTGAAATGTCTGTACGCATGGTAGGAAGACACCGCGATAACAGGCAGTTTTGCAATCAGCTGTAAGGACTGAAGCAATACGTTTTCTACAGAAATATCATCTGGATTGTCATCATAGGAATATAAGGACAATACACATTTCTGCAGACCATTCATCTGGTTAGCAGAAGTTGCTTTCATAACTACGTCACGCAGAAAACGTCCTGGAATCTCTGTAAAGCTTTCCATAAGGCTAATAAAATTTCTTAACTGTTCTTTAGATGGCAGCGCACCAAAAAGCAACAAATAGGTAGCTTCTTCAAAAGCAAATCTCTTATTGCTAGACCCCTTTAACAGATCATAAATATTGTATCCCTGATAAAAAAGTTCACCTTCTGCCGGCACACTGCGGCCATTTTCAATCTTGTAAGCGTTAACGTCAGCGATTTCTGTAAGACCAGTCAACACACCCTTACCATTGGAGTCACGCAAACCACGCTTTACATCGTATTCATGGTACAGACTTTGATCGATAGCACCTGATCTTAAGCATTCTTCAAGGAGGTATTTAAACTCTGGCAAATACTGCTCCTGTAATTCAATCATATGTTCTTCTGACATGTAATCACTTCCTTTACTATTTATTTTCAATTTCTTCACAGATTTCACTAGTCTACCTGTTCCAAAATCCCTTTTCCACTTAGCACTTTAATACATTAATGCTAAAAATATGGGTCTATTCTACTCTAAAAATTCACATAACACAAGTTTTTTATTGAAAACTAGTATTTTGCACAATATTTTGCAAGATTACACATAGAATTATTCATAGTTATCTATGTTTGACACTTCTTCCCCCGCAAACTATACTTAAAGAAAAGCCTGCTCGTTCCTATACTATACCATAGTTTCATATACGAAATGGCAAAAACTGTAGAAACCACCTTGTTAGGAGATCTATCATGAAATATTCAGAAAATGGAAAACAGTATCATATCGGCGTTGGCAAAGGCGATGTTGGCAAATATGTGATCTTGCCAGGCGATCCAAAACGCTGTGCTAAGATTGCAGCCTACTTTGATGATGCCAAACTTGTCGCTGATAACAGAGAATATATTACTTATACTGGCACGCTAAACGGCGTGAAAGTCAGTGTCACTTCCACCGGCATCGGCGGTCCATCCGCAGCGATTGCTATGGAAGAGTTGGTCCGCTCCGGTGCAGACACCTTTATCCGAGTAGGCACTTGCGGCGGAATGCAGCCAGAGGTAAAAAGCGGTGACCTTGTAATCGCTACAGGTGCAATCCGAGCAGAGGGCACAAGCAAAGAATATGCACCTATCGAATTCCCTGCTGTAGCAGACTTCCAACTTGTGCAGGCTCTTTTGCAAGGAGCAAAATCTTTGGACCTTCCTCATCATCTTGGTGTTGTCCAGTGCAAAGACTCTTTTTATGGCCAGCATGAACCAGGTGTTATGCCAGTGAGCTATGATCTGGAGCAAAAATGGGAAGCATGGAAACGTCTGGGCTGTCTCGCATCCGAAATGGAATCCGCAGCACTTTTCATTGTGGCAAGCCATCTGAAAGTAAAATGCGCCTCTGTATTTCTCACAGTTGCCAACCAGGAAAGAGAAAAACTGGGCCTTGAGAATCCAGTAGTCCACGACACAGACAGTGCCATCCGAGTAGCCATTGAAGCTATCAAAAACTTGATAAAATAACGCAAACGCCCCACCAACTGGTGGGGCATATTTTATTCTTCAAACTGACTGTTGTAAAGTCCGGCATAAAATCCATCTGCAGCCAGCAATTCTTCGTGATTGCCCTGCTCGATAATATCTCCTTCTTTCATAACAAGAATCAAATCTGCATTTCTAATAGTAGAAAGACGATG
>JAZQSD010000044.1:0-8275 GCA_045629925.1 Eubacterium sp. | reverse complement strand
GATAAGATCCAAGGATCATAAGAGAACCGATGGAAATGAAACCAGTTGGAACTACTGTCAGGAAAAACAGTGCTGCGCAGATTGGCACCATAAATACATATGTTGAAAACACCATGCCTACTGAGCAAGCGATTCCCTTGCCTCCCTTGAACTTTAAATAGAATGGGAAATTATTTCCCAGCACTACACCAAGGGCTGCATATAATTCAAACAGTTTAACCATCTCTGGGAAAGTATTTCTAAATGCAAGCCATACAATCACAATGGCTGCAACACATTTTAAACTATCCCCAAGGAAAACAAGGATACCAACCTTCCATCCTTTTGTTCGGATAGCATTAGTCATACCTGAATTTCCACTGCCTGATTTTCTAAGGTCAAAATTGTTTAATTTTCCATAAATGACGCCTGTCTGAAACAGACCAAATCCGTATCCGATCAACAGACAGATAATGCGGATAATAACTACACCGGAAACAGCCATTGCTATTTATCTTCCTTTCTCTCTCTGATAATAAACTTCAATGCAGTTCCCTTAAAACCGAAGGCCTCGCGAATACGATTCTCCAGATATCTTGTGTAGGAGAAGTGCATCAGTTCTTTATCATTTACGAAAATAACAAATGTTGGAGGTTTTACTGCCACCTGTGTGATGTAGTAAAGTCTCAAACGTTTTCCTTTGTCAGATGGTGGCTGCTGCATTGCAACTGCCTCTGTCATAATCTCATTTAATACACCTGTGCCGATACGCATAGAGTTATTTTCAAGAACCATGTCGATCATGTCAAACATTTTTGGCAATCTCTGTCCTGTCAGGGCAGACACAAACATGATCTCTGCATATGGCATAAAGCTTAAGATCTCGCGGATCTTATTAGTATGCTGGTAAATAGTCTTATCGTTTTTCTCAATGGCATCCCACTTATTCACAACGATAATGATACCTTTTCCACGTTCGTGAGCGATACCTGCAATCTTAGCATCCTGCTCTGTAACACCTTCTGTAGCATCGATAACGATTAAAACCACATCAGCACGTTCTACAGCTGTTACTGCACGGATAATACTGTAACGCTCGATTTCTTCTTTGATCTTATTTTTTCTTCTAAGACCAGCAGTATCGATGAATACGTACTCTCTACCATCGTATTTAACCGCCTGGTCAATAGCATCTCTTGTTGTTCCAGCAATATCAGATACGATACAGCGGTTTTCTCCACAAAGCTTGTTAACAAGAGAAGACTTTCCTACGTTTGGCTTACCAACGATAGCAACCTTTGGTCTGTCATCTTCTTCCAGTTCTCCTGCCGTATGTGGAAAATGTTTTACAACTTCTTCCAGCATATCGCCAAGACCTAATCTTGAAGATGCAGAGATTGGAATTGGATCACCAATACCCAGATTGTAAAATTCATAAACATCACTCATGTATTTTTCAAAGCTGTCTACTTTGTTAACAACTAAAATTACTGGTTTGTGAGAACGACGGAGCATATCTGCTACTTTTCCATCTGCATCTGTAAGCCCCTGACGCACGTCTACCATGAAAATGATAACATCTGCAGTTGCCATAGCGATCTCTGCCTGTGCTCTCATCTGTGATAAAATAATATCTTTGGAATCTGGCTCAATACCGCCAGTATCAATCATTGTAAAACTCTGATTCAGCCATTCTACATCTGCATAAATACGGTCTCGAGTTACCCCTGGTGTATCCTGCACGATGGAGATACGCTCTCCTGCCAGAGCATTAAACAGTGTGGACTTTCCTACATTTGGACGGCCTACAACTGCCACTACTGGTTTACTCATAATAATCTCCCTCCTAATTTATATCGAAGTATAAAATCTTACTGTTGTAATCTCTAATTATTTATCAAGAAATGCCTTATACAAAGCACATCCGTCTGATTCTACAATATGGATAGGTACTTGTAAAGTTTTTTCAAGTTCCTCCACAGTCACGTCATCAAGGAACACTTTCTCTCCGCTTCGCATCATATTACATGGCAAAAGCAGCTTCTCTCCAAGGTCAATTCCTGCCAACTGCAAAGCCAGATCCTGACCTGTAATCAGTCCTGATACTGTAATCCTTTCCCCAAAGAAATCATTGTGAATCTCCACAACCTGAATCTCTACTTCCGGGCGCACTGCGGTAAGCATTAAAGCAAGTTTGCGGATTAAAGGTGCAGCTAATTTTCCTGTAGCAACCGTCAGTTTTTTCGCTGGTCCTTGCAAAGCGATTCCCTTTCTCTGACTTCTTTTGCTATCTAAAAATGCCTTAAATCCAAGCCTATGATTCTCTGCGTTTTCACGATGCTCGTCCATGCATGCCACAAACTCTTCCTGAAGCAAACGCATCATGCCTACACCGTTCTCTAACTGGATATAACCATCATATGATTCTTCCGGTGGAAATTCCTGTCCTGCCAGCAAATACCACTCATCTCCTGCATGTACAAAATTCACACCGTGTTTTTTCATACAGATCTTCTGATATTTATGAATCACATCCAGCACCTGGATTGCATCTTCTTTATTAAATGGTTCTAAGGGATATAATCCCTCTCTGTATTTTGTCAAACCTACAGGAACTACAGATAAACTCTGGAAATATGGAAGATATTCCATAAGATCCTGAATGGTTCTCTCCATCTCTGCCCCATCATTAATCCCTTTGCAGAGTACGATCTGACCGTTCATCTCAATACCAGCATCATAGAAACGCTTAATCTTATCCAATGCTTCCCCTGCAAAACGGTTGTTTAACATCTTACAGCGAAGTTCTGGATTCGTGGCGTGAACAGACACGTTAATCGGCGCAAGATGATATCGGATTATACGATCCGCATCTTCATCAGAAAGATTGGTCAGTGTAATATAATTCCCCTGGAGAAAAGAAAGTCTGGAATCATCATCCTTAAAATATAATGTCTCTCTCATATTTGGAGGCATCTGATCAATGAAACAGAAAATGCATTTGTTTCTGCAAGAACGGTACTCATCCATCAGACCATTCTCAAAACCAATGCCAAGATCTTCGGAGTAATCTTTTTCCACAAAACATTCCTGCTCTTCACCGCATTTCTTGCGCACAAGAATCTTCAGATTCTCATCACTGCAAAGGAAATGATAGTCAAAAATATCTTCCATTGTTTCATCATTGATCGTCAGCAGAATATCTCCTGCTTCTAATCCTAATTCTTCAGCAATACTTCCTTCTTCAATTGAAAAAATCTTATGTTCTTTTACCGCCATGTCTTTTACCAATTCCACAAAACCAGATTTATTATTTTCGATTTCCGAACGCAAATCGCCATTTCTATCTTACAACACAAGAGGGTGTTTCGCAAGAAAAAACAGACGCCTTTCAACAAAGAGGTCTGTTTCCTAAAAAATCATTCTTTTACAAAAGAAAAAAGCCATGATTCACATCATGGCAATCTCCTTTTTACAACTTATATAAGGTTTTATAGGGTGAAAAATTGAAACATTTCTGTTTTTTATAATTCAATGTTCCTCAACTGAGTCAAACTGATTCTTATCTAACAAAAAGGCTGTTTAATTTGAGGACAGATCTGTTTAAAACTTCTGCTCCTTTATATAATCCACCTACACATAATAAACTGAATGCTCTTGACATAATCTTGTTCCTCCTTTTTTGAATGCTGATTTATTTATTAGGCCTGCGCCTTTCTGTTTCTGATATTAATATATACCATTACTTGTCAAGCAGTAATTCAGTTATGCAGATTTTAAATCTATTCTGGGAATTATCGTGTGCCAAGATTTGGACACTGGTTATCCCTGTTTTAAACATTTGGTATACCAAACGCAAACCAACAAAAATCCTAATTCTCTTTACAAATGTTTATTTCAATAAAAAAGAATCCTTGAAAACAAGGATTCTTTTGTTCCAACTAAAATTCAAATACCTGTCCCAGATATGCCACATCGATTATGCGATCAATCAACGGCTGTCCAGCTCTTGTAATCTTATACTCCTGAATCAAATCATAGCGATCCCAGATATGCATTGGGATGATTACTTCTGGTTCCATAATAGACAAATAATAATCCATTCCTTCGAACATAACATGTTCCTGTCTCGGATCAATTAATAAAAATGCCACATCTGGTTTTTTCCCCTGAAGGAACTTTGTTCTTTTTTCAAAAGACATCTGCATAAAATCATTGATATTAGGATCTTCCCCTGGCCACTTCCAAAGATGCAGATCTCCTGCATGAAAAATTTCTTTTCCATCACAAGTCACGTAGAAGGCAACTCCTTCATCTGTTGAGTGCATCGTATCAATAACGACCGTTTCACTGACATCACCTTTTTTTACAGAAAGTTCAAAATGCTTATTTCCTTTCACAACTAATGTGCGGTTCCACATTTCTTCCGTAATATCATACTTGATCTTATCTTCATCGGAAACAGCTATATCGTTACCCAGAACGAAATAAACATCTCCATATTTTTTTGCAAGCTGCCAAATTTCTGGATTGTAATGATCTGGATGTCCATGGCTGGAGAAAACTACTACCGGCTTATTTGCAGGAAGTTCTGGAATTTCTTCTTTCCAATAGTCAAACAACATACAAACATTGTCTAATTCAACAATGAATCCACTGTGAGAAATATAAGTAACTTTTTTCATAAATCTATATACCAACCTTGCACTATATTTTTCTGTGTATACACAGAATCTTATACATTATAATATATACTTTACACGACAGACAACCCGTAAACTTCAAAGATATAAAAAACAGATACTCCACTTTTGCACAAAAAAAATAACACGGCATATTCTGCCGTGTTATTTCCCTTTTAAATGAAATGTACATGCGGGATATTGCTATTCCGAATTTAAAACCAGCTTCAATCAGCTATTTTACTAATAACTGTGTTACTTTGAGGACTGACTTGTTTAATGCTAATGCTCCTCTAAATAATCCACCTGCGTATAATAAACTCATTCTTGCCATTTTGTTGTCCTCCTTCTTTTTCTCTTCTATCTCTTTGATGTATCCACATCTGTTTTTCTTGAGTTTATTATAAGATATCTATCCATAAATGGTAATTCAGTAATGCAAATTTTAAATCTATATCTGGAATGAAAGTGTGCCGTATTTAAACACATTTCACACCAATGTTAAACCCATGGTATACCATTCAAAGACCAAAAAAAGAAGCTGATCTCTCAGCTTCTTTTATACTTAAACCATTTTATAATTACAACATATTGATAAAACTATTAACCAGGCCAATGATTACACCAATAACGGCACCTAAGTTTACAACAGCCTGCATCTCTGTTTTGATTGTAAGATTCACCAGTTCTTCAATTTCTTCAGATTTAAACTCAATGATCTTGCGTTCTGTCAATGTGGCAATATCAAAGACTTTTACCACATCCATGATGTAGTCTTTCATGAATCGCTCATATGCGTGGCGGATAATCTCTTCCACCTGGTCTCGGGAAATGCTCATTTCTTCCAAATGATGATTGATAGGCTGTGAAAAAGCATTTTCTGTCTCATCTCTAACAATCCTCAGAATCAATGTATCTGCCTGATCTTTTGCAAATCCCTGCATATGTTTTCCTACATAATCAGCAATTGCTGTTGTTCGATTTCCGCCAAGTACTTTGGAAGCCAGACCATTGCCTGTTTTTTCTCTGATTATCTTTGCGGTTTCTTTGGATACCAACTCTGCAATCTGTGTCCGGTTGATCACACGATGAATCTGCTGACGCATAAATTTATCCAGATTTTTCTCAAAATCTTCTCCCTGATCTTCTGGGATTACATCATGAAGCAATTCTCCAATAGTAATATTTTTGTCCTCATCATAGAGGATCTCCAAAAAGCCTTTGCAAACTGCTCTTTTCATGTCTTCAGATAAGAAGAAATCTTCGATATCTTTCTGGGTAAACATTGTCTCATGTACACGTTCGCCAATAGCACGAGCCAATTTGTCTTTTCGCTTTGGAATAATCCCTGGTGTAAACGGAAGTACTCGTCCTTTGATTCGAATCTCATTATATGGTCTGAACAGCATTTTTATTGCCAGCCAGTTTGTGCAATATCCAATGACTCCGCCGATAACCGGGCCGGAAATAAACTGAATTGCGTCCAATGATATCATTTCATCTTTCTCCTTTAGTACACAGCATAATCTGCCGCAGATTACATTCTTAAACTCATACCCGCAAGAATGGTATCTGGTTTTAACTTCATTACGCTGGCCATTTCACCTGACATGCAGAATCCACACTGATCACAGATCCCCGCCTCTTTTCCTGCACATGTGTCCAGTCTTGTTCCATCTGCCAAAATAAAATTTGAAACCCAGCAATATTTATTCGTCGGTGTTTTCTTCATTGCCTTTAATCCAGATACACTGTTCATGATAGCATATCCTTCCTTTTTCATGGCAATGATTTTATCAATAATCTTACAACGTCTTTCCCAATCCAGCATCATGTGTTCTGTGCCAGGATATGGTGTGTGGAAATTTAATGACACAGACTTAATATATGGGCTGGCCTGCGCATATTTGATTACATCCACAACAGACTTGTAATTGATCTTGTTAATGGCCATATTGATGCTTACCACTGGATGATTGCTTCCAGCAATATTTTTATTCAGCTTTGCAAATGTGCCTTCACCGCGAACCATATCATGGTATTCTTTGAACCCATCCACACTAACCCAGATAGAATCCGCTTTTAACCCATCAAAAGCATTCTGCCCATTTGTGGTAACTGTTGTGGAGAAAAATCCGATTTCTTTTGCCAGATCGATCAGATCGTTGAGACGGTATTTTCCATCCTGCCATAAGGTAGGCTCGCCACCTTCAAAGTCCACAAAACGAGAACCTTCTTTATAGGCATATTTGAGTTCTTCCCGAATTTTATTATAAGGTTTCATTACAGTTCCTGCATGTCCTGTTTCATTGCAATGCTTACAACGAAGGTTGCAGTAGTCTGTAATAAACAATACTGTTTGTAATGGCTTCTGTTTTTTTAATAAAACGTTTTTAAAATACCACTTAGGCAAGTAAAAGAGATTCTTCATATAAAAACTCCTTTAGTCGGTGTTTCATCTTAACAATTACACTGATCCAAACAAACGGATCCCAATAGATACAAGTACATAGATAGCTGCAAAACCAGTCAGAAGATTTCGAGCTAAATACCAACGGAACATAAACCAGTCCAGTTTTGCTGCTTTAATGTGTTCCCAGTTTTTCATAGGACCATACCAGCCTTTGAACGTAACTTCGCTTGCTGGATTTTTTACAAACTGACACACGGATGTGAAAAGTTTGATCGCCCATGGCAAAGTAATGAACACTAACAGATAAACATAAGCCCCTGTCAAAATACTCATAACCCCTGTTATGATGTATGGAACAAAAATAATAAGCCAGGAAGCTGCAAGGCGTTTCTTGTCTGTCTTTAACACTGCTGCCAGTGTGTTTTTCTGGGCTTTCTGATCCGCCTCAATGTCCAGTACAGAATGCACATAGAGTACATTTGTTACCAAAAGTCCCATACTGATTGCTGGCGCCACCAAGTCCAAGGTAAAATGACCACAGGCCGCATAATACACGCCCATCATTAACAGCGGACCAAACATTGCTCCGATATCCAGTTCTCCAAATCCGCGATAGCTTAATCTAAGCGGATCCCCGGAATAAGAAGCTCCAAGGATAATGGCGATCACTACAATCACTAAAACAGGCCATCCGCGCATTGCAAATACGATGACGCCTGGGATCAATGCCAAAATTCCATAGATGATAACCACCTTAAAAGTCTGCTGTAGCGTAGCTTCTCCGCTAACTATATAAGGACATTTTGTAGTCCTTGCACGAATTCCTTCTCTGGCAAGCGAATCACGGAATCCGGTTTCTTTCTTTTTATAATCATAATAATCGTCTGCCAAATTCATTCCTAAATGAGCAAGACATCCCCCTACAATTGCAAGAACACCAATCCACCAGGAAAATCCTTCCTGACTCATTGCCAGAAAGAATGCCGTGATTGCCGGCATCACACTCTGTGGAAGGGCTACTGGTCTTGCATTGTGTAACCAAAATTTAATTTTTTTCATATGTCTCCATAAATATAGGGCGGAGAAAGATCTCCGCCCCAGTTAATTCTTAACCGATTACTTTCTTAGCTGCGTTTTTGATTTTGTCAGCAAGAGATTCTTCTGCTTCTGCTTCGATATCAAATTCTGCGCCATCAAGATT
>JAZQSD010000043.1:0-13127 GCA_045629925.1 Eubacterium sp. | reverse complement strand
AAAGGCTCCGGACACTTGTGCAGTCTTCGCATCAGTTCTACATGACTGACAGCATCTATAGCTTGAGATTCTGCAGAAGGCATTACTCCAATATTTACAGATTGCTGAGTCCCCATAGAATCATCTGCCAGAAATTCATCTGTTCCAGGATGTTTACGGTAATACGCATGCATCTGATTTTTGGCTATTCCGCAAAGCCATGTTGATATCTTGCATGAACCGTCATACTTGTGGATACTTTTCAATGCCTGATAAAAAGTTTCCTGGGTCAGTTCCTCCGAAAGATCTTCATTGCGCGTCAGAGACAACAGATATCGGTAAACCATCCTTGCGTATTTCTGATAAATTTCATCTATAGACTGCATTCCTTCGCCCTCCTTTCTTTTGTATTTTCATTTATTAATGTTTGTTTTCACATGTAATGTTACAGTTTCAGAAATATTTTTTCTAGAAAATAACACAAAAACAGCGGCCACTGTTGTGACCGCCGCATAACTATTGGTATATTTTATTGATCTTATTCCTGTGCTGGCACTTTGTAAGAGCTCTTTAAGGATACAATTCTGTTAAATACCATCGCATCTGGAGTGGAATCTTTTGCATCTACACAGAAGAAGCCCTGACGTACGAACTGGAAACTGTCGTATGCATTTGCCTCTTTTAAGGATGGCTCTACATAGCATTCTTTCAGAACTGTCAGTGAATTTGGATTTAAGTTCAAGCTGCCGTCTTCGTTGTAAACACCTTTTTCTTCATCGATGATGTTTTCATAGAGACGTACTTCTGCTTTTAACGCATGTTCTGCAGATACCCAGTGGATTGTTCCACGAACTTTACGTCCGTCTGGGCTGTTACCGCCGCGGCTTTCTGGATCGTATGTTGCATGAACAACTGTAATATTGCCGTCTTCATCTTTTTCAAATCCAGTACATGTTACAAAGTATGCATTCATCAGACGCACTTCGTTGCCTGGGAAGAGACGACGATATTTCTTAGGTGGTTCTTCCATGAAGTCTTCTCTTTCGATATATAACTCACGGGAGAATGGAACTGTACGTTTGCCAAGTTCTTCGTTTTCTAAGTTGTTTTCAACTTCAAGTTCTTCTGTCTGTCCTTCTGGATAGTTGTCGATGACAAGCTTCACTGGATCAAGGATCGCCATTGCACGAGAACGTTTTAACTTAAGATCTTCACGGATACAGTACTCAAGCATCGCATAGTCAACAGAACTGTTGGACTTGGAAACACCACAGAGTTCTACGAAAAGTTTTAAGGATTCTGGTGTGAAACCTCTTCTTCTTAAAGCTGCAATGGAAACCAGACGTGGGTCATCCCATCCGTCAACGATACCGTCTTCTACTAATTTTTTGATATAACGTTTACCTGTTACAACGTTTGTCAGGTAAAGTTTTGCAAACTCAATCTGCTGTGGTGGCTGTGGATATTCTAATTCGCGAACAACCCAGTCATACAGTGGACGATGATCTTCAAACTCTAATGTACAGATGGAATGTGTGATTCCTTCGATTGCATCTTCGATTGGATGCGCAAAATCGTACATTGGATAGATACACCATTTGTCACCTGTGTTGTGGTGAGACATGTGAGCTACACGGTAGATGATAGGGTCACGCATGTTGATATTAGGTGAAGCCATATCGATCTTTGCACGAAGAACTAAGGAACCATCTTCGTACTTGCCATCTTTCATATCTTCAAAGAGCTGTAAGTTCTCTTCTACACTTCTGTCGCGGTATGGACTGTTCTTACCAGGCTCTGTCAGAGTACCTCTGTACTCACGGATCTGTTCTGGTGTCAGCTCACATACATATGCTTTACCTTTTTTGATCAGCTTCACAGCTGCTTCGTACATATCCTGGAAATAGTCAGATGCAAAGAAAAGTCTGTCTTCCCAGTCAGCGCCCAGCCATTCTACGTCAGCTTTGATGGATTCTACGAACTCAATCTTTTCTTTTGTTGGGTTTGTATCATCAAAACGAAGGTTGAACTTACCGTTATATTTCTGAGATAAGCCATAGTTTAAAAGGATAGATTTTGCATGTCCAATATGCAGATATCCATTTGGTTCTGGAGGGAAACGTGTCATGACTGTCTGCACTTTTCCTTCCTCTATATCTTTTTCAATAATCTGTTCAATAAAATTCTTTGAAACTACTTCATTGTTTTCCATTAGGAACGCCTCCTACAATTCATAAAACTCAATCAAAAAACTGCCTAATCAGGCATTTTTAATTACCTTTCAATTTATCACAGCAGCCAATCAACGTCAATAAAAATACTCTCTCAGATTCCCTATTTTCCAATCTACTTGTGTACGTGTGTAAACAAGTGATCAGAACAATATTCAAAGTTTCCATTGCATTTGGAGCAGTATCTGAACTCCAGATTTGGATCATCTAACTCTGTTCTGCCGCAGATCGCACATTTGTGACGTGCACCTTTTGTGTATGGTCCGCCGGCCTGCTGTTCATGTTTCGTCTGATTCATCTGGCGCTGGAACTCGTGTCTTGTCTTTGCCTGCTTCGGATTGTATGCCGCCTTGTAATTTCTTGTCATCAAGAAGAAGATCAGGAAATTTAACAAGGACATGGCGATTGCCACACGTCCTGCCGCATTGTTAAGAACAAAGCTATATGCTGCAAGAACTGCGTACACGATAGCAAGCCATTTCATCTTGATCGGAATCACAAACATCAACAATACTCTCATGTCTGGGAAGCACAATGCAAACGCCAGGAAAATTGAAAGATTGATGTAATAAGTGCTGAAATACCATCCAATAGATGTCGCTGGCTGACCAAGTGCAAAATATAATACAATAGCGCCGATAACTGTCAAAATGATACCGCCAAAGATATACACATTAAAACGGAATACTCCCCAGTGCATCTCTAACGTCTTTCCTAACTGGAAATAGAAAAACATCATAATCAGCGCAAACAAAAGATTGCTCTCTGATGGAATGAGAATCCAAGAAATGATTCTCCAGATCTGTCCGTGATGAAAGATCATGTATGGTTCTAATGTGAGCAATGTCAGTGCCTGCGGATTGATATAAGAAAACACCAGGCCCAAAACATAACATCCAACTATCCAAAGCATCAGATTTGGAATCGCAAATCTGCCTATTTTTCTCTCTAATTTATTCAAAAACTTCATCTTCTTACCTCTTAAACAGGAAAATATACATACCAATCAAGTATAAATGTGTCCGCTTTTTTTGTCAATGAAACCTGATTTTTCCTTATATAAAGTTTTTCTAAAGTAATAGACTTTTCAAACACTGTATCGTATAATGTAGGGTGGTTTAGAATGCAAACAATAAAACAATTTTTTAGAAATACAAAGGTGAATTTATGGAAAACTTAAAGCTTCACAAACTTGGCATTGACATTGGTTCTACTACTGTTAAGATTGCCATCTTAGATGAAGAAAACAATCTCTTATTCTCCGATTACCAGCGTCATTTCGCTAACATCAGAGAAACATTACACGACTTATTAGAAAAAGCAAGCAAAGAACTCGGAAACATCCAGCTCTCTCCTATGATTACTGGTTCCGGCGGTCTTACACTTGCAAATCACTTGGAAGTTCCATTCGTGCAGGAGGTTATCTCTGTATCTACTGCGCTGCAGGATTACGCTCCTCAGACAGATGTTGCTATCGAGCTCGGCGGTGAAGATGCTAAGATCATCTACTTTGAAGGCGGCAACGTGGAACAGCGTATGAATGGTATCTGTGCCGGCGGTACAGGTTCTTTCATCGACCAGATGGCTTCCCTTATCCAGACAGATGCAAGCGGCTTGAATGAATATGCTAAGAATTATAAAGCGATCTATCCTATCGCTGCCCGCTGTGGTGTATTTGCAAAAACAGACATCCAGCCACTGATCAACGAAGGTGCAACTCGCGAAGACTTATCTGCATCTATTTTCCAGGCGGTTGTTAACCAGACAATCTCTGGTCTTGCCTGCGGTAAACCAATCCGTGGACATGTAGCTTTCTTAGGTGGTCCACTGCACTTCTTATCTGAGCTTAAAGCAGCATTCATCCGCACACTGAACTTAGATGACGAGCACGCGATCACTCCAGAGAATTCTCATCTGTTCGCAGCTATCGGTTCTGCTCTGAATTACAAAGAAGACGTTCAGTATTCTATGGACCAGATGCTTGACAAGCTCTCTTCCGAAATCCATATGGAATTCGAAGTAGAACGTATGCAGCCACTTTTTGCAGACGAAGCTGAATACAAAGAATTTACAGAAAGACATGCTGGACACAATGTATCCCGCGGTGATCTTGCTACATATAAAGGTAACTGCTTCTTAGGTATCGATGCTGGTTCTACCACAACAAAAGTTGCATTGGTTGGAGAAGACGGATCTCTGCTGTACTCTTTCTACAGCAACAACAACGGCAGTCCTCTGACAACTTCTCTTATTGCGTTAAAAGAAATTTTTGCACAGATGAATCCAGAAGCTAAGATTGCATACTCCTGCTCTACAGGCTACGGCGAAGCTCTGTTAAAAGCTGCTCTCCAGTTAGACGAAGGCGAAGTAGAAACAATCGCGCACTACACAGCTGCTGCATTCTTTGATCCAGAAGTTGACTGCATCATCGATATCGGTGGTCAGGACATGAAATGTATCAAGATCAAAGAACAGACAGTTGACAGCGTTATGCTGAACGAAGCTTGTTCTTCCGGATGTGGATCTTTCATTGAGACATTTGCTCAGTCCTTAAGCTACAGCGTACAGGATTTTGCAAAAGAAGCGCTTTTTGCAAAACATCCAATTGATCTTGGAACAAGATGTACTGTATTTATGAACTCCAAAGTTAAGCAGGCTCAGAAAGAAGGCGCTACTGTTGCAGATATTTCCGCTGGTCTTGCTTACTCTGTTATCAAAAATGCAATCTTCAAAGTTATCAAGCTTTCCGATCCAAAAGATCTTGGCAACCACATCGTAGTACAGGGTGGTACATTCTACAATGACGCAGTTCTCCGCAGCTTTGAAACTTTGGCAGGATGTCAGGTAATCCGTCCTGATATCGCTGGTATCATGGGCGCGTTTGGTTCTGCTCTTATTGCAAGAGACCGTTATGAAGAAGGCAAAGAAACATCCATGCTTTCCATGGATGAGATCAACAACCTTCAGTTTGAGACAAAGCTTGCTCGCTGTGGTGCTTGTCTTAACAACTGTCTGCTGACAATCAACAAATTCAACGGCGGACGTCAGTACATTACTGGTAACCGTTGTGAAAAAGGTATCGGTGGCGAAAAGAATAAAGAAAATATTCCTAACCTTTTTGAATACAAACATAATCGAATCTTCGATTACGAACCATTAAGCGAAAGCGAAGCAAAAAGAGGCACACTTGGTATTCCTCGTGTTCTTAACATGTACGAGAACTACCCATTCTGGGCAACACTTTTCAAAGAGTTAAAGTTCAGACTGATCCTCTCTCCTGCTTCCACAAGAAAGATTTACGAACTGGGTATCGAATCCATCCCAAGTGAATCTGAATGTTATCCTGCAAAACTGGCTCACGGTCACATCCAGTGGCTGATCAACAACGGCATCACTAAGATTTTCTATCCATGTGTGCCTTACGAAAGAAAAGAGTTCCCAGATGCAAGCAATAACTACAACTGTCCAATCGTAACTTCTTATCCAGAAAACATTAAGAACAACGTAGATGAGATCACTTCCGGACAGATTAAGCTGTACACTCCATTCATGGCATTTACAGATGAAGAGACTATCACAAACCGTCTTGTAGATGTATTCCAGGAAGAATTCAACATTCCTGCAAACGAAGTAAAACCAGCTGTACATGCTGCATGGGTAGAACTGGCTGCTGCACGTGATGACATGATGAAAAAAGGAGAAGAAACTCTTCAGTGGATGAAGGACAACAACCGCCGCGGTATCGTTCTCGCAGGCCGTCCATACCACATTGATCCAGAGATCAACCACGGTATCCCTGAAATGATCAACTCCTACGGATTTGCTGTATTGACAGAAGACTCTGTATCTCACCTTTGCAAGGTAGAACGTCCTCTTATCGTACTTGACCAGTGGATGTACCACTCTCGTCTGTACGCTGCAGCAAACTATGTGAAAACAACAGAAAATCTGGATCTGATCCAGTTAAACTCTTTCGGCTGCGGTCTGGATGCGGTAACAACAGACATGGTTAGTGACATTCTGACAAACTCCGGCAAGATCTATACTTGCTTAAAGATTGACGAAGTAAACAACCTTGGTGCTGCACGTATCCGTCTCCGTTCTCTCATTGCTGCAATCCGCACAAGAGAGAAAAACCCAAAAGAAAGAAAGATTGTTCCAGCTAATCACGACCGTGTAATCTTTACAGAAGAAATGCGTAAAGAATACACAATCCTTGCTCCACAGATGGCTCCAATCCACTTTGAGCTTTTAGAACCTGCTTTCAAAGCTTCCGGTTACAACTTGGTAGTTTTAGAAAACGACAACAAAGCTGCTGTTGATGCAGGTCTGAAATACGTAAACAACGATGCTTGCTACCCATCACTGATCACAGTAGGTATGTTCATGGATGCTGTAGAATCAGGAAAATATGACACAGATCGTCTTGCATTGATTATGAGTCAGACTGGCGGTGGCTGCCGTGCATCAAACTACGTAGGATTTATCCGTCGTGCACTTGCTAAGGCTGGTTACCCACACATTCCAGTAATCTCCTTAAACTTAGGTTCACTGGAATCTAACCCAGGATTTAAATTCAACTTCTCTCTTATCCAGAGAGGTATGTACTGCTTAGTATTCGGTGATATCCTTATGCGTGTCATCTATGCTACACGTCCATACGAAGCAGTTCCAGGCACAACAGATGCCCTTCACAGAAAATGGGTTGAAAAAATTACAGCATTCGTTTCTACAGACAAGATGATCAGCCACAGAACATACAAACGTTTCTGTCGCGAGATGGTAGCTGACTTTGATGCAGTAGAACGTCTTGATATTAAGAAACCTAAAGTTGGTATCGTAGGCGAGATCTTAGTTAAGTTCATGCCAATGGCAAACAACTACTTAGCAGATCTGCTTGAAAAAGAAGGTGCTGAACCAGTTATCCCAGACTTGATTGACTTCTTCTTATACTGCTTCTATAACCAGAACTTCAAGGCAGATTACTTAGGATTCAAGAAGTCCTCCAAGACAAAAGCAAACCTTGGTATCTGGGCAGTAGAAAAACTTCGCGGAGTAGCTCACAAAGCTTTAGAAAACAGTAAACATTTCACTCCACCAGCAAGCATCTACGATACAGCTAAGAATGCAATGCCAATCGTATCCTGCGGTAACCAGACAGGTGAAGGCTGGTTCCTTACAGGTGAAATGGTAGAACTGATCCACATGGGTGTTAACAACATCGTATGCTGTCAGCCATTTGCATGTCTGCCAAACCACATTGTTGGTAAGGGTGTAATCAAGGAACTTCGTCACCAGTACCCATTGTCAAATATCGTAGCTATCGACTTTGACCCAGGCGCTTCCGAAGTTAACCAGTTAAACCGTATCAAACTGATGCTTTCCACAGCAGTTAAGAATTTAAACAAAGAAGATGTTGAAGGCAAAAAACACTAGTTTTTGCAAAAGAAATCATTAAGATCAAATATTAAAACAATAAAAAACAGATGCAGTTCTGTCACTACAAAGTGGTCAGATCTGCATCTGGTTTTATTTTAAGGAGTCTATTCACATCCAAATATACTGTATAAATTTTCTTGTATTGGCAACATCAAAGGTACACATTGACCTAATGGATCATCGTCACTATATGGAATCAAAAATCCCTCTGCATCTGTAAAAGACTTTCTTCTATATAATTTTTCGCCCTGCTTATTTGCACGGAGAAAAATTGTTCGAAATCCAATATTTTTCCATGATAGTTGATATATTTGTGCTAATATATGTTCAAATAAAATTGTACTATAATATTTATAATATGGTTTAATATACGCCTCACCTTTGTGTAATCTTTTTGATATAGCAAAATATTTAATCTCTAAAGCAGGTATCCCCATTATCTGATGATTCTGTTCATACAAAAGAGCCATTGCCGAAAAAGTAGCAAATGCCAATATTGTATAAATAACTCCTTGCTCATATTCATCCAACGGAATCACAACATATGTTACCCCATCACCATTCATAGCACTATTTAAAGCATCTTTTTCTAAGAATTCATTAAAATCAACATTTCCACAATCGAATTTTTTTAATGCATTCGTATCAAAAGTTAATTCGCTCATTGACACGCAAATAAGATTATTTATCACATGTATCATCTCCCCTTACCAAACGCAACATATCTACAACAACTTCTTCTGGCAAATCTCTAGACTTTGCACACTCTTCCCAATAATCTGCAGGCTTCTTATGTTCAATTAGATGCTGCACAAAAGCTTCTGTCATTCCTGGTTTTATCATATAGGCATAATTTTTTCTCTCTGCAAGTCTTCCCATTTCTTTTTCCCCCTTTTCATCTGAAACATTCTCCGCAGGATATCGAAAGTCTATAAACAATTCCATCCCTAGACCTTCTGCAATTCTCTCTAAAGTATTGATGGATGGATTCCCGATTCCTCGCTCTAATTTACTAATGTCAGCCTGATATAAACCAGTTTTCTCAGCCAGATCTTTCTGTGTCATACCCGCAAGAAAACGAGACACCTGCATACGGTAGGCTAAGAGACGATTCACATCTGGCCTCTTCGTAAAATCAATCAGTGTTCCTTTTGCCCATACCGTTTTTGCATCCAGACTTATACTGTCATTCCATATAATCAAATCTCCACCTGCCCCAATCTGAACAGATTCATACAATTCTTGATCTTCCTGTAGTAATCGATACATCGGAAGCAGCTCAAACAATGGCTGAAGATCATATAAAATAACTTTCCCATCCTCAAATTCAACTACGATTTTATAATTATTTCTTGCCTGTACCGATATTGCTCTATGCATAACCCAACCTCCGAAAATAGAATATATTCTATACTTATACTATATAGTTTTTATCCTATATTGTCAAACAAAAAAAAAACAGATGTACCATCATGCAGATAAAGATTGCGTGACAATGCATCTGTTCTTATTTCTTATATAATTTTATGATTCTTATCCAAACAGTTTTTCCCACTCTGCTTCTTTAAAACCTGTAAGAATCGCCTTTTCTGTTACTAACACTGGACGTTTTACAAGCATTCCGTCCGTTGCCAGCAGATCATACTTTTCTTCCAATGTCATCTCAGGAAGCTTGTCTTTTAACTGAAGTTCTTTGTAGAGCAAACCACTTGTGTTGAAGAATCGCTTGATATCCAAACCGCTCTTTTCGTGCCATATCTGAATCTCTTCTCTTGTTGGTTTATCTTCCTTAATATGACGATCAATATAAGTTACACCTTTTTCATCCAGCCATTTTTTTGCCTTCTGGCATGTGGTGCATTTAGGATACTGTACGAATAATACGCTCATTTTTCCTCTCCTCTCTATTCTTCCTTTTATACACTGCTGTTCTTTTCTCTAAGTCGTGCCACCTGCGGACAACTGCTGCCAAAGCTCTTTTCTAACTCTAATTCCAGCATCAGATAAATTCTTTTTGCCTCTTCAATCTTGCCCTGGCGAACATAGTTATCTGCTATAGATTCACGGGTTCTTACAGTTACCATGCTGGCTTCACCGTTGAAGCGAATATTTAAAGCCAACGCTCTCTGCAGGTATTCATCTGCTTTATCATACTCACCAAGCATGCTGTAGCAGATTCCGCTGTCACTAAGACAGTATGTGTGACTTGTAACTTCCTCATTCTTCCATTTGAACAGATCATCATAGACAATCTGACAATATTCCAGGGCTTTTTCATATTCTCCCATGGCAATATACATTCTTCCCAAATGAACGTTCGTATCCACATGAGAGATTGGTGTCACTCTTGTATCTCCATCATCTTTTGCTTTTTTGTGAGCAGCTAATGACAGATCAAAGTATTCTTTCGCCTTGTCAAAATTCCCACGGGAGGTTTCACAACGACCTACTTTCTCGTAACAGAAGCCTAGCTCGTAATAATTGCCCTCTGGATTTTTCAGCAAATGTTCCAGTGCCAGATAATAATATGGCTCAGCACTCTTTTCGTCGCCTGCGTTAAAATACGCTCCAGCTACAGTTCTTGCTGCGTAAGCCGGCTGGTAGCCTGCATCTCCAAATTCTCTTAGTGCAAAATCATATACTCTCTTTGTAGCAGCAAAGGATTCTTCAAAATGAGAACACACCCATGAATGATTTGCAAAATCTGCATACTGTTTGTAAAGCTCTTTGGTTGGCTCTCCATAATAGCGCTGGATATGATCAATGTATGGCCATTTTTCTGCTCTTTCATCTATCGTCTGGAACCAGAAACCGCTGCAGTCATTCCAAAGACCCATAATGTACTGCTGACAGTTGTGCTGACTTGGTTTTAAGGCATCTTTTACCACGTCCGAAATAATTGGATGCATCTTTATAAAATTGATTTCCTTATCCAGCATGAGCCAGCTCTTTGACACAAGCTGATTGATGATATTTAAATTCTTTAATTCCAAATAGTTTTTCAGACGTCTTACGTGAATTCCACTGTATGGAACAAGACACATATTTTTCATGATGTATTGTTCTTCTTCACTTAGAGAAGACAAGTGGAACAGATCTTTGATAAAATCAAAGGCACTTTTTTCTTTGCCTTCACGTTCTACTTCTTCTTCCAGACCGGAATTCGTGCCGCTAGTCTGCAGCAATTCAAGCATCTCTTCTGGAGAAAGGAAGCTTGCCTCCATCTGTTTTGCAATCAGCTCTATCGTAATCGTGTGTCCATTGACAAGTCTGATAATATCATCAACAATTTCTAAATCTTTTCCTGACAGATCATCTCCATAATTTTTCTTAAACAGCAATCGCAGCGTGTCAAAATTCTGGATTGGCCCTACCACAAAAGATGGATACTCTTTATGGGCATATCTTGTAGTAAAAATAAGCTTGTATGGACCAGCCACCAGCTGTTCTAACTGTTCATCGTGTTTTACATCAAAATTATCCACAATCAGCAAAGTCTTTTCGTTGGAAAGATCCTTGATTGCCTGTAACTTACGTTTGAAAAAAGCTTCGTTTGACTCAGCGTCCTGTCCATAAGAAGTATTGCGTTTGAAATTCTCAATCACAATGTCTTCTCCGATGATCATTTCCACAATGCTGTCTCTGTAGTTTGCAAAAAGAACCTTATCATAGTCCTTGGCATATGTGCTGGCATAACCTTTTGCAATCTCACTTTTTCCGATGCCGCCCATACCCTGTAAGAAGAGCACATGGTCAGTCTTTAACAGTTCATGGATCTGAAGAATCTCTTCTTCACGGCCTACAAAGAAACTCTTTGGCATAACTGTAGTGCCAAGCAGTTTCTGACGGCTTTTGTTTGCATATACGCTGCCGTCCTGGGTCAGGGAGATAATTCTTTCTTTCAACTCTTCAATGCGTGCTTCCATTGGCGGTGTCACTGCATCCAGCCAGTGCACCGGTCCCAAATGATACCGCATACGGTCATCTAACAGCTCATCATCAATCTTAAATGGCAAAATGTACTGACACACTCTGGTTGCCTCTGTCACTTCTTTTACTACTTCCGGCGAAGGAATGGAATTGGCACTTAAGATTACTACAAAGACATCACTTTTCTGAATGCCTTTCATGATACTTCCCGCCCAATCTCCGCTGTCGATATCTCGCGGCGCAATCCAGCATGGAATTCCCGATGCCTCAAGATAATGGCAGATTGCATTGGCAACCTCTCGGTCTGTACTGCTATAACTGATAAAAACATGGTGTTTCATAATATATGTCCCCCTAAACAAATGCTCACATTTGCTGGTTTTATCCCACTCCATTAATACTTTTTACTGTCAGTATAAGGAATGCGTAATTTTTTCAAAATATTGGTAAATGGTCCAACTCCTAAAAGGATCGTAACCACAACGGAGGTTGCAATCAATGCCACCGTACTGGTCCACAGCGTTCCATTTACAATCGGAATGGCTTTAAACAAATAGATCAACAGTGTATGGAACAGATATATTCCTAACGTGTTCTGTCCGATTTTATCCACAATCGGAATCCGTTTTCTTGGAGTCAGGAAAACGATAATGGCTAACCAGGCAAAAGAAATCAGGTAAATCAGCACCTTCATTCCAAAACTGTAACCGTTTCCATAGGATAACGTTCCATAAAACCACTGATATCTAAAATTGCCTGCAAATACAACCAGCAATATAGTCAATATTACGGCGCCAACAATCCCTAAGATTCTATATGGCACCAAGTTTCTTGTCTCTGGTTTTTCAACATTTGAAAACCACGAGAGGAATCCCTGATTCTTTTTGCCGTAATAACCTAACAGGAAAAATGGCAGAAATGTCACTACCCTGTTGATGGCCATAAAATTGTTAGTATTTGCTGTAAAACTAATCAACAGACCTGCTGCAATAGCCAGAATGATGTTTCTCAACTGTTTTCTTTTATTGTCGGTGTTAAAAATCGGCAGAATAATGCTAAAAAGGATCATTGCCATTAGATACCACAATGTCCATTTTGGTGTGAAGAGCTGGAAATCCCATGATGCCTGTGCTGGATTAATGGCATACACAAACACATATCGGACTACCATCTGCACCATCTGGAAAATGATGTACAAAGGAATCATCAATGAAAGCGACTTTTTAACATTGGTAGTCGCAAAATACCCGCTGGTAAAAAGAAAGACCGGCATATGAAAGGAATAGATCCACACACCCAATTCCCCTCGAGGACTAGCTCCTTCAGCATAAAATTCTAAAACCATATGGCCAAGTACCACCATAAAAATCAAAAATGCTTTCATGTTGTCAAAATAATAATTTCTAGCCATTGAAGACTCCTTTCACAAGCTGAAACATTACTTAGATATTAGTATTTTTCCAGTAAAAATTCAATATAAAAGGCTTATTTCTGTCCATTGTTAGCACTCTCGCCTGAAGAGTGCTAATTTTGTATTGACTTTTATTT
>JAZQSD010000042.1:0-28267 GCA_045629925.1 Eubacterium sp. | reverse complement strand
GCCTCTTACCCCCTCCACTTCTCTTCCGGGGGTATTTTCCTGGCTTTTCTTCGCCTCTTACCCCCTCCACTTCTCTTCTGGGGGGTATTTTCCTGGCTTTTCTTTGCCCCTTACCCCCTCCACTTCTCTTCCGGGGGTATTTTCTTGGCTTTTCTTTGCCCCTTACCCCCTCCTCTTCTCTTCCGGGGGTATTTTCCTGGCTTTTCTCAGCCTCTTACCCCCTTCTTTTCTCTTCCGGGGGTATTTTCTTGGCTTTTCTTCGCCTCTTACCCCCTCCACTTCTCTTCCAAGACTTGCTTTTGCATCGTCTTCTATCATAACAAAAAATCAGCGTCTGCCGTGAGCATTACTTGAACACTCGCCAGCAGACGCTGATTTCATCTAATTAAATCTCGTCCCCATACGTATTTAATTTTTTGCTTTTACCAATAATAATTTCAAACTATTTTTGAAATAGATTAGTAAACTGTTTCGCTACATTTTGCAATTTCATCAATCATGATGTCTTTTGCATGTCCGCCGAATGGCAGGAACATTGGCATGTAGCAATATCCTTCTGCATTTTTAAGGAATGTTTCGCGAACACGTTCTCTTACAGATTCTTCTACCATTGTACCGCACAGTTCTTCTGTGTGATATTTCTGGTAATCTGGAGTTGTATGATAAGAGAGTTTGTCGCCTGTGATAGCTTTTAACTTAGCAATATCGTTGATTTCCATTCCCTGCCAGGAATCGATTCCTAATTCTACGAAATCAGGAACAACTGGTTCAATGAAACCGCAGGAATGCATTTCAAAGATTACGCCAAGTTCATGACATTTATCAACTGCTTTTTTGATCTGAGGTTTGATCAGTTCTCTCCAAAGTTCTGGTGAGAAGAACATACTGTTCTGTGTACCCCAGTCATCGTGGAACATAAGAACGTCTGGTTTGTAGATTTCAACTACTTTTTCCATCAGTTTTAACTTCCATTCCATAAAAGCATTCATAAAAGCTTCTACTTCTTCTGGATCTGTGAGCATTGCACAAAGTGCATTTTCAAAGCCCATCAGCATATGAAGTCTTTCGAAAGGTCCGTTTACGAACATCATTTCAAACACTTTGTTTTCACGATCGATTTCGCTGATGTGATCGATTTCTTCTACACGACTCCAATCCCATGCTTCAAGATCAGGGAATTTTACGATTTCTTTCCAGTCGCAGATATCTTCTAAAACTGGATCCTGAGAATGATCTGGAGCGATAGCTCCGATATTTTCTTCATATTTCCATTCAACGCCAAACCAGTCTGTGCCGCCTGTTAAGTGTGGTGGACGTTCTCCGATTGTTTCTGGATCGAATAAAACGAACAGACCTTCATCTGTAGGGAACTTGTCCATTGGTTTGTGCTGGAAAAACGCCATGACTCTTTCTTTTGCTGTCATTTCTTTCATAGCCATGTCTCCTTCTTATTGATAATAAATATCTATGCAAAACATGCATTTAAATCAATATATTTAACAGATATTACTATCCGTATACAACACGATTTATTCTGGCATCTTTCTGCGAATACCGAATAAGTCGATATTCCATTTTTTCTTGATAAAGCCCATGATTCCGCCTGGAGCAACCAAGATGATAATGATAGCAATGATACCAAGGAAGATGTTGCTGAGACCTGGGAAGTTGTATAAGTACTGTTTTAAGATTACATATACAATAGCACCAATGATTGGTCCTTCAATTGTTCCAGATCCACCAATGATTACGATGAATGTCATCGCAATTGTCCAGTCAATACCAAATGCTGCAGATGGAACGATGTAAGCCTGGTTCAAGTAAATAACTACACCAGTAAGAGCAACCCACATAGAAGCGATCATAAATACGATCAGCTTTGTTTTGAAGATCTGGATACCACGAACTTCTGCTGCACTTGTGTTATCACGAACTGCCATCATAGCAAGACCTAATCTGGAGCGAAGGATAAACTGTACCAGAATGATAGATCCAAGACCCATTATCGTCGCCATAAGCGGAATTGCCCATGTTGGAAGTTTGAATGCGGATGTAATTGTAAATCCGATACCGTAGTTAACGAATTTCCAGTTAACAAAGAATACATACATTGCTTCTGCAATGATCCATGTACCGATTGTAAAGTATACACCATTCATCTTAAATACAGGAACAGAAATCAGAATAGAGAATCCGATTGCAAATGCACCTGCAACGATAAATCCTACAAAAATTGGAAGGCCGAACTTCTGACAACATACTGCCAGAGAGAAACCACCGATACCGATGAATGCCTGCTGACCAAGAGATGTCAGCCCTGTGTAACCACTTAAAAGGTTCCACATCTGTCCCATTGACATATACAGCATAACAAGTGTTAATACACTTACTGCGTATGCTGGTCCCCAAAAGTTAAATGTTACGAAGAACACAATCACAAGAAGGAAAATAAGTTTCTTGAGATTAAATGGGGAGCTTTTCTTTGCGTTTAATACTTCTGCCATAATATACCTCCCCCTTACTTACGTGCCGCTTTTGCAAACAGACCGTTTGGTCTTGTTGCTAAAACTACAAGCATGAATACATAACCTGTCAGCAGCTGGAAACCTGTTCCGAAGAAATAAGAACCAAGCAGCTGAGCAAGACCGAAGCAGATACCACCGACAAGTGTACCGCCGATAGAACCCATACCACCAATAACTACTACACCGAACGCGATGATCAGGTATGTTGTACCAGAATGAGGGTAGAATACGAATGTATTACCAACTAACAGACCAGCAACTGCTGCTGTTGCCATAGCGATACCCATTGTAATCGCGAAGAACTTTTTAGTGTTAACACCCATAAGTTCTGCAGCCTTCTTGTTATCAGAAGTTGCTCGGATCGCTCTACCTAAGTATGTATTTTTGATAATTGCAGACAGAAGAAGAATAACTACTACCGCTACAATAAAGTTACATAAATATGCACCAGATACAGATACAAGTTCTGTATCAATAACGTTTACTGTTGCAAATGGTGTTCTGATGGAACGAGCATCTGCACCAAAGATAACGTCAAGAATGTTCTGGATAACGATGGAAAGACCAAATGTTACCAGAAGGGCTGGCTCATCACCCTTATCAATAACCTTATTAACCAACGTTGTCTGGAACAGGAAGCCTATGACAACCATAATCACAATGGTGATAATAAGCGCCAAAATAACGTTTGGAATATAAGATGTTGTGAGAACCATAATAATAAAGGATGACATCATCATCAGGTTACCATGAGCGATATTTGTCAGCTTCATGATACCGAAAACGATGGACATACCAAGACCGATAACCGCGTACAAACCGCCAAGGAGTACACCAGTTACAATACTCTGCATTAACATTTCTTACTCCTCCTTATGCGTATTTGTTCATACCGAAGAACGCATCACGAACTTCGTCTGCTGGCAGTTCGCTTGGAACGCCGTTCATTACCATGTTACCTTTAACCATTACATAGCTGTAATGAGAGTTGTCCATACTTCTCTGAACTTCCTGATCTACGATCACGAAAGTCATACCTGTCTGGTTGATTTCTTTTACTCTGTCAAAAATGTCGTTGATAACAACTGGAGCCAGACCAAGAGAAATCTCATCACAAATGATAAGTTTTGGATCAGCCATGATAGCTCTTGCAATAGCAAGCATCTGACGCTGTCCACCGGAAAGGAAAGTAGCAAGCTGTTTTTCCTTTTCTTTTAATACAGGGAAAAGTGTAAATACTTTTTCCATTAAATCATCTTTTTTCTTTCTGGATGTAGGAACGTATGCGCCCATTAAAAGGTTTTCTCTTACGCTCATACCTTCGAAAACTAAACTTCCTTCTGGCGCCATTGTAAGACCCTTCTGAACAATTGCACTTGTTCTTAAGCCTGTAATGTCTTCGCCACAGAAAGTGATTTTTCCTTTTGTAGGTTTATTGATACCCATTACCGCATCAAGCAAAGTGGATTTGCCCGCGCCGTTAGCGCCGATGATTGTTGTAATGGTGCCTTTTTCAATACTCATGGATAAATTCTCGATAGCGAGAAAGTCTCCGTAATGAACCTGAAGGTCTTCAACTTTTAAGATAATGTCTTTTGCACTCATTATTTCTTTCTCACCCCCAGATATACTTCTTCAACTTCTTCAGAAGCCATTACATCTGCTGGAAGTCCGCAGATAATGTCTCTACCATCTGCTAAAAGCAATACTCTGTCAGTACCTTTCAGCATTGTCTGGATAACGTGTTCGATCCAGATGATAGCATATCCTTCTGATTTCAACACTTTAACAAGTTTAAGCATGTCTTCAACTTCTGTTTCTGTCAGACCGCCGGCTACTTCGTCAAAAAGAAGAATCTTTGGTTTGGATGCTAATGCCACACCAATTTCTAATCTCTTTCTGTCAAGAAGTCCTAACTGACCTGCTACTGTGTTACCTTTATCTTTTAACCCAATCAACTCTAAAATTTCAACTGCTCGTTTTCCTGCTGCCTGCTGGCTCAGTCCATCTCCAAACATTCCACCCGTCATGACATTCTCATAAGCGGTCATCTTCTCAAATGAACGTGGCACCTGGAAAGTACGTCCGAATCCCATCTTTACTCTCTCAGTGATTTTCTGATTTGTAATGTCCTGTCCCATATAGGTGATTTTTCCGCCTGTTGGTTTGAGAATACCAGTAATAAGATTAAGCATTACTGTCTTACCTGCACCGTTAGGTCCGACAATACCCAATATTTCGTTATCCCCAAGCTCGAAGTTGATGTCTTTTAATACATGATTGCTACCAAATGAAATAGCCAAATGTTCAACTTTTAATATTGGTTCCAAAGCTCTACCTCCTATTTTAATTAGGGAACGTTTAAATTCCTTATAATTTGAATATAGCTGCGACATAACGCCACAGCTATATTCATTTTGTATTTTATTTAATTACCAAATCATGTCATATCCTATGTAAGGATACTCGTGAGATTGCTCTCACAGATCCGCTTCTGCAATAACAATTATTTTAATGTTGTTGCTGGAAGAACGTATGGATCTACAGTTGGGATATCTTCGTAGAAGCCATCACCAACGATAACTGCTTCGTAATCCCATGTTTCAGATGGAACCCACTGACCTGCTACTAATGGCACTTTGAATACGTGTGTGCCGCCTGTAGAAAGGTGACCGTAGATACCTGTATAATCAACTGCTGCGATAGCGTTTTTGATTGTTTCTGGTTCAAGATCTGCACAGCTGCTTAATGCAAGATCAAGTACTTCGTAAAGAGCAAGGTTGTAACCTAAAGATGTACCTGTATCCTGTACGCCCTGTTCTGTTTCCCATTTTGTTGCAAGTTCTTCACATGTTAATCCTAATAATGTGGATGTGTATGGCCAAGATCTATCCCAGTGGATTTCTGTGATAAGACCATCACCGATTTCGTTACCAAGAGCGTTAACGTCATTACCGTAAGCGATAGCTTTACCAATGATCATAGCTTTTGGAACGTATCCTAACTGGTGGAACTGCTGCCAAGCTGTTGTGAAGTTTGGAAGAATCTGGTTACCAGCTACAACATCACAACCAGCATCTTTAAGCTGAGAAATGATAGATGTGTAGTCTGTTGTAGACATTGGGAAACGGCCTGGATCTACTACTTCGTAGCCGCGTTCTTCTAATTCTCTCTGTAATTCAGCGGAGAATGTAACACCGTCTACTTCAGAGTCGAATAAGAAACCAACTTTTTTGTTTGTGTCAAGTTTGTCGATAGCATCAACATAAGCTTCCATCATGTCAACTACGGAGAACATGATACCATAAGACCATTCGTAGTTTCCGGATGCTGCCCAAGATTCAGCTGGGCTGTTGGATAACAGACATGGGATGCCGTTCTTTTCTGCTACTGCAGAAACTGGAGCTGTTGTATCTGGTGTCCAACCACCTGTAAGAACATCAACGCCCTGTTCAAGAACTAATTTCTGAGCTACTTCAGATGCTGTTGTAGGATCAGATTCAGAGTCAGCAAATACAACTCTTACTGGTAATGTTTTGTCATAACCAGAGATGTAGATACCGCCATCTGCATTGATAGCTTCAACTGCAAGGTTTGTAAGCCATTCCATATCTGCTGTAAACATGGAAAGAGCACCTGTGAAAGGTCCAACGTAACCGATAACGATTTCTTCTTTATCAGTTGTCTGAACTTCTGTTCCTGCACTGCCAGATGGAGCTGGAGTGTCAGCTGGTTTGTCGCCGCCACATGCTGCTAATGAAAAGCAAACTGCTAATGCTAACACGAGAGCAACAATTTTTTTCATTTTTTTCATGATAGTTTTTCCTCCTTAAAAATATCTTCTCTTTATAAATTGCGTTTGCGACTCTAACTACCGAAAACAGTCGCAAAATCGCCCTTATGAAGACATAATAAAATACTGGTGTTCAAAACGGAAATATCTATTTTTCATGTTGACATTCCAATTTGGAATACCCTTTATTCTGTTTTGGCTTTGCAATGGTTCTCGCCATTATTCATCAAACAATGCGCCATGAATATCTTCGTCTTCCAATCCCATCACATCATTCAGTTTCTTAATAAAAACAGAGATCAACGGATTGTAATTATTCTGGTTCCACACAAGAACCAGCGATGGATCCCAATTAGATTCCATCTTAAAACATTTAATATCCGGATTCTTGCGAACACTGCATCTTGTATCGAGAACCGTCACACCCATACCAGACTCTACCCAAAGAATCTGTTCCGCCAAAGATTTTGCAAATATCGACTGAGGTACAAACCCATGTTCTTTGCATATTTCATGAATCAGCGGTGCCGATTCAGGATTATCTTCCTCGGAAATCAGAACGAACATTTCATCCCTGAGATCTTCTAATTCAATATGTTCCTTTTCTGCTAGCGGATGGTACTTGCTCATGACAATATAGTCATCAGACCGCTCCACATACTGATAAAGAAGACTTTCCTTATTTTCAATCGTAAACTTCAAAGTGAAGATCATATCAAGATGGTCTGCATACAGTTCGGAAAGCAGATATTTAAAAGATCCTGCCTGAAAAACCAGATCCACATTTGGATAAGATTCTTTAAAAAACTTATGGATCGGCGGCATGAAATCGGACACAACCGTCTGTTCTAACACACCAATTCGCAAAGATCCATCCAATCCCTGCTGCACTTTCTCAGCTTTGCTGATCAGATCTGTATAGCCATCGTAAATATCCGACATCCCACGATACAGAGCACTGCCCGCTGGCGTAAGCCTAATACCATTACTCGTCCGGACAAAAAGCTGGATATTCAGTTCTTCTTCCATTTTTCGAATGTGTTTACTTAATGCCGGCTGAGATATAAAAAGCTGTTCCGCCGCCTTGGTAAAGCTGAGGCATTTCGCAACCGTTACGAAATACTTGATCTGTGACATTGTCATATCTGCATCCTCCACTCTATCAAAAAAGTGCTTCTTTTGTTATCTATAAAAATATTTATGCCATTCACATTTTAATACATTGAATTCCGACACGTCAACCTTTGGGATACCGCAAAAACCCCTTCTAGTCTTTTGCACGAAAAATTGTGCAGTCGGTTTTAACCAACTGCACAACTTCACTTGTTCATATTATATTATTATTTTTCTTCTAACTGATCTCTGTTCTTTTTGCCCATAGCGCTCCAAACACCAGAAAGAACCATGAAGAATACCATTGCTAATACAAAGCAAAGCATCCAAATCTGAGTCATTGTCATAGCATTATTCCTCCTCTGAAAGATCTAACAATTCGTCGCGATCACCAAACTTATTAAATTTACCAAGGAAAAATCCAACGATTGTGATACCAAATACCATACAAGCTGTCAATAAAATTGTCTCAACGCACATATGCATAATCGTTTACCTCCTTATTTGTTTTTCTTACCACGATACAGACCTTTTTTGCCTGGGAAGATTGCTGTTGTGATAACACCAACAACCAGAGCAAAAATAACGGAAATGTAGTTAACGTTCATGTTTGCCATTCCAAGATATGTCTGAAGGCCAAATGTGGACCAAATACATACTGCAATCCATGTTACCACGAATGTGATGATTGTAGCTTTTTCACTACGTTTCCACCAGATACCGATAACTGCCATTACGAATACAGGTACACCAAATGCGAAGATCCAGTTAACCATTTCTACAGGAGCTGGCTGGAAGTTACAAATTGCGATAGAAAGAATACCGATGATTACGATGATAATACGGGACATCTTTGTCTTTGTAGCTTCAGATGCGTTTGGTTTGTAAAGTGTATACATATCGTGAGAAACGATTGTAGATGGAGCAAGCGCCATAACTGCAAATGAAGAAAGGTCAACGCCAAGGAAGCCAGCTGCAAGTAATACGATAACTGGTTTTGGAAGAAGATCTAACATCATCATTGGAGTCATCATCATGCTTCCTGCTTCTCTGTACGCGATGAATGCAAATGCTGCAACACCGATAAGAGCTGGGATTACACAGAACATACCGTTGATAGGGCCAGCAAACCAAAGAGATTTTTTAACAGCTTTGTTGTTTTTAGCTGTAGCGATTGGCTGGTAACCTGTCTGTGCCATACCATGGAATAAAGAAGCACCGAGAGCTGTTGGAATAGCGAAACCAATAATTAATGCAGAGTTACCGAACAGTTTTGTGAACCATTCTGTTTCAGCAGCTGCAAGCATTGTCTGTTCAACACCGTCCCATCCTTCTGGAAGTGTGAAGATTAAGCTGATAAATACAGCGATAAGTGCAACGTACATAACGATAGCATTGATTAAGTTTAACCATGCGATTTCTTTCATACCAGCGATTAATACGTATAACATAGCAAGAATACCGCCGATAACAGCACAGATCACATAGTCAAGACCTGTCAGGAAGGATAATGTGATAGCAATTGTTTCTACTTCAAGACATGTCATAGCAATACCAAGTGCCGCGTTGATTGCAGATACCATAAGACCTGGTTTCTTACCAAAGATCATACCAAGGAACTCACCTACTGTTTTAGCACCAGATCTGCGGATCCAAGGACCTGTTACCTGTGTGATAACAACCATCATAACTACGCAGGCAATACCGAACCATGCTGCGATAACACCCATAGAAGCTGCGTTCTGACATGTGCCCCAGTTATGAGCTGAACCAAGCAGTGTCAGAGCAAGTGTGATACCTACTAAGGATGCTGGAAGACCACTTCCCGCGAAAGCGAATCCACCTTCTTCATGTCCTTTTTTCTTGTTTTTGTAAGCAAAGAAAGCACCTACGCCTACGATTGTGAGGACTTCGTAAATTAATACTGCGATAATTACGCCCCAATTCATTTGTACTTCACTCCTTTTCATTTTATAAATTTTTTCTAAACAAAGCGCAAATTTTTTATAAATCGAATTCTATTCTTATAGCTAAGAACTAGCAAATATCAAAAACCGATAGCCACATACACTTTTTGCATAACGTTCATACCCTATTTCTTATAGCTAATTTTCTTATAACCAATTTGCATGTGCCCATGTATTTTTGAAATTTGCTTGTAGCGCATCCCAAAAATATAATGTACTTGTATTTAGCGCAAATTTTTTAAAAACAAAGGAGTTTATAGACATAATGAAGGAAATGACACCAAAAGAAAGAGCTCTGGCATTCTTTCAGCACAAACCAACTGATGAATTGCCAACAGACGACGGTTTATTTGTCCTGTTCAATCCAGAAGCTTACGCAGAACGTCCACCTCACACAACAGGCGGCACAGACTGGTTTGGCGTAAAATGGAACTACGAAGCTGGTGTAGATGCTATCGCACCAGATCATACACAGGCACCTGTATTAGAAGACATCTATGATTGGAAAGAAATCGTAAAATTCCCAAATCTCGATGCATGGGACTGGAGCAAAGTAGAAGAAATCGATCACATCAGCGAAATCGATCGCGAAAATAAAGCTTTTGAAATCATGTTCGTAAACGGACCTTTCGAAAGACTTCATATGCTGATGGGCTTTGAAAACGCACTTTGCGCAATGATCACTGACCCTGAAGAAGTGGAAGAGTTCCTGAACGCATTCATGGAATGGAAATTAAAACTGATGGAAAAAGTAATCGAATATTACAAACCAGACGTTCTTATGTTCCACGATGACTGGGGCACACAGAAAAACATGTTCTTCTCCCCAGACACATGGAGAGAACTGATCAAACCTCAGATCAAAAAAGCAGTTGATAGATGTCACGAACTTGGCGTACTCTTTGAAATGCATTCCTGCGGTTTCATTGAACCAGTTGTTCCTGATTTCGTAGAATTAGGAATCGATTCCTGGCAGGGAATGGAAATCAACGATATTCCAAAATTAAAAGCTATCACAGGCGACAAACTCAGCTATCACGTAACACCTGACTACCAGAAATACTCTACAGAAGCACTTGCAGGCGAACTGACAGAAGAAGATCTTCGCAAACAGGTTGGCGAAAACTTCCGCAAAGCAGCTGCAGGCTACTGTTATATGCCAATGTACTTACCATTCGGCGGCTGGACAACAGACGTTACAATCGATGAGATTGCTAAATTAGGAAAAACTATTTACAAATAACAAAACTTTACCTTAAAGAAAACACCGTGCATTCTGCGGGGCGCTAAGCCCTGTTAAGAATACACGGTGTTTTTTTATTCCTCTAGGGAAACTCCATGAACGTCTTCATTTTCAAGGTGCAAGATCTCATTTATTTTCTTCAAAAACACTTCAATCAGCGGATTATAATTATGCTGATTCCAGGCCATTACTAGAGATGGATCCCACTTACTGTCCATCTTGAATGCTTTAATGTGGGGATTGAACATAATGCTATTTCTGGAATCAAGTATCGCAATCCCCTTTCCTATCTCAATCCAAAGAATCATCTCTGACAAAGTTTTTGCATACTGAACAGGGGGAACAAATCCATGCTCTTTGCATATGTCAAACACCAGAGACGATGAGATTGGTGTATCTTCTTTCGAAATCATTACAAAAGTTTCATCCTTTACATCTTCAAGCACAAGGTTGTCTTTCTCCGCCAGCGGATGGAATTTGCTCATCACGATACAGTCATCGCAATGATCCAGGTATTGATAAAGCACCCCTTCTTTGTCGGCCACTTCAAACTGCACTGTCAAGATTACATCCAAGCGGCCAGCGTACAGATCAGAAATCAATGATTCAAAAGAAGCATCCACAAAAGAAAGCTCCATATTAGGATGCACTTTTTCAAAATACTGCAGCACCAGCGGCATAAAATCCGCCACATTCATCTGATTTAAAATCCCGACCTTCAAAACACCGCTGAGACCTTTTTGGATCTTCTCCGCTTTTTCAATCTGTTCTATGTAATTTTTGTAAACATCAGAAAGGCCAACATACAACGAACTTCCCGCCGGAGTCAGACGAATCCCATTTGTAGTTCTCACAAACAGCTGTACATTCAACTCTTCCTCCATATTTTTAATATGGCGACTAAGGGCTGGCTGGGACAAAAACAGCTGGGCCGCTGCCTTTGTAAAACTCATACATTTTGCCACTGTGACAAAATATTTAATCTGTGTCATTGTCATGTTATTTTCCTCCCCTTTTCTTGCACCGATAACAAATGTGTATGTGGGCATTGAAGTTTTATATTTGCTTTATTCATATGTAAAATCTAAAATTTAATCAGAATAAAAATCATTATATATGATCTAATCTTATTTTTAAACAACCGAAAGGAGCACTGATTATGTCAGAAATCAAATTACATCCTGATTACGAGCGCAGAATGAAGCTTCTGCACGACTCTATCAACTGCAACAGAGTGGACAACATCATGGTTGCGCCATTCTACACATATCTACCAATCACTCTCTACGGAGAAACAACAATCAAAGATACTATTGCTGACTGGAGAAACGGTATTCCATCATACATCCGCTACCACGAAGAATATCAGCCTGACCTTGCTTACGGCCCAGAAGCTATGTTCCCTGGTCCTGCAATGGAAGCACTTGACTGCAAATTCGTTCGTTGGCCAGGCAAACACTTCGATGAGCCAAACCTTGGATTCCAGGTATTAGACGACGAATACATGGCTGCTGAAGAATACTTAGAATACGCAGAAGACCCAACTGGATTCATCATGAAAAAAGTCCTTCCACGTCACTGGGGCAAATTAAAAGGACTTGAGATGCTTGATTTCTCACAGGCAATCTGGCACGGAGCAATGTACTCTTGCTTACCAGCTGCAGCCCCACAGGTTCAGGAAGCATTCAACGCTATCGTTGACTGTGCAAACCAGTTCGGACCATTAGTTGCAGCAGACGGCGCATTCTACCAAGAAATGGCTGCCAAAGGTTTCCCAAGCGGCGCTGACCTTGTAACATCCGCACCATTCGATATCTTCAACGATACACTTCGCGGTTTCTTAAACGTTTCCATGGATATGTACGAATGCCCAGACGAACTTCTTGAAGCAGTAAATGCAGCTACAAAGATTCAGGTTCGCTACTTAAAGAACACAATCAAATCCCGTCCAATCAACATCATCGGATTTATGCTTCACAACGGCTACGATATGTTCATGAGCCGCGAACAGTTCCAGACATTCTACTGGCCAGGCTTAAAAGCTTGTATCGATGTATGTATTGAAAACAACGTAACTCCATGGATCTACGTAGAAGACAGCTACATGTCCAAACTGGATATTATCGAACGTGATGTTCCTGCACACAAATGTATCATGACATTTACAGGCACAAACGACATGGCAAAAGTAAAAGAACGTTTCGCTGGCAAATACTGCCTGAAAGGCGGCATCGAAGGCACACTCCTTCAGTACGGCACAAAAGATGACGTTGTAAAAGCAGTTAAAAATGCTATCGACATCTATGCACCAGGCGGCGGCTTTATCTTAGACTGTGATGTAACTGTAGACGTTGCAAAACCAGAAAACCTGAAAGCATTCTACGACACAGCAAGAAACTATATGAAATACTAATCCATCTTTAAATAGCCCAATAACAAAAAAGCAAGGCCTTATGTTTTCCCCAAACATAAGGCTTTGTTGTTTTTATAAATATATCATTTACCTACGTCTCTTCCACATAACCAATGGAAATTCCATGGATATCCTCATTTTCCAAATGAAGTATCTCATTCATTTTCTTTAAGAATACTTCAATCAGCGGATTGTAATTGTGCTGATTCCAAGCAGCCACCAAAGACGGATCCCACGGACTCTCCAGCTTATATGCTTTCACATTCGGATTGAGCATAATACTGCTTCGACTATCAAGAATAGAGATACCCATTCCTACTTCTATCCACAAAATCTGCTCCGCTAATGTTTTTGCGTAATGTACCGGTGGCACAAAACCATTTTCTTTGCATTTTTCAAATATCAATTCCGAAGATTTTGAACAATCTTCAGCAGAAATCATTACAAAGGTTTCCCCCTTAACATCTGCCATAGTGACATGTTCTTTTTGAGCCAGCGGAAGATATTTGCTCATGACCAGCCAGTCATCTGAATGGGCAACATACTGCCAAAGGACACTTTCTTTATCTTTCACTTCAAACTGAACCGTAAATATAATATCCAAGCGGCCAGCATACATCTCTGTCATCAAATAGTGAAAAGAGCCATCTGTAAAACTAAGATCTACATTAGGATATTTCTCCTTAAAGTACAGAAAAACCTGTGGCATAAAATCTGCCACATTCACCTGATCAAGAATACCAATCTTTAATGTTCCGCTTAATCCTTTCTGAATCTTCACTGCTCGTTCAATATGCCCCAAGAATTTCTCATAGGTTTCTGACATCCCCATATAAAGAGAACTTCCCGCAGGAGTCAAGCGGATCCCATTGGTGGTTCTGACAAAAAGCTGAATATTCAATTCTTCTTCCAGATTTTTTATCTGGCGACTCAAAGCAGGCTGTGATACAAAAAGCTGTTCTGATGCTTTTGTAAAGCTTAAACACTCTGCCACTGCAATGAAATATTTGATTTGAGAAATCGTCATAAAACACCTCTTTCGAGCATATAACTGTCATCACCTATCATTATAGGTAAACATAGCGCTCTCAAGGTAATAGAATTTTCATATACCCCCATAACACATTGTTATAAGGAAGATTCTCAATCAAAAAAACAGTATGTTCTGGCAGAATTATCACCAAAAACATACTGTTTTTATTATTCATTACTATTTTATTTTGTCCAGGTCATTACCATCCAGCTTTTTATTCCGCTGTTTCTTCCTGAATATCAATCTTTATGCCAAGTTCTACCAGCTGTTTTTCATCAACAACGTTTGGAGCTTCACACATAAGATCAGATGCGTCTTTTACTTTAGGGAAGGCGATTACGTCACGAATAGAATCCGCCTGTACCATATGCATTACCATACGGTCTAAGCCGTATGCAAGACCTGCGTGTGGTGGAACGCCATATTTGAACGCACCTAAAAGGAAACCGAACTGATCCCATGCAGCTTCTTTTGAGAAGCCAAGCACTTCAAACATTTTTTCCTGAATGTCATTCTGGTGGATTCGAACAGAACCGCCACCAAGCTCTGTACCATTTAATACGATATCGTATGCTTTTGCACGAACTTCACCTGGCGCAGCATCAAGCTTATCCAAATCTTCATCCATAGGCATTGTGAATGGGTGGTGTACTGCCACGAAACGGTTTGCTTCTTCGTCCCATTCAAGAAGTGGGAATTCTGTTACCCACAAGAAATTGTACTGGTTTGGATCAAGAAGGCCCATTTCTTTTGCCAGATGCACACGCAGCGCGCCGAGAACATCCCAAACCACTTTATTCTTATCAGCAGCAAAAAGGAGTAAATCTCCATTTCCTGCGCCCATAGCTGCGATCAGCGCCTGCATTTCCTCTTCTGTCATAAATTTAGCGAAAGAAGATTTTACTGTGCCGTCTTCACCGATAGCTACGTAAGCAAGACCTTTTGCACCGTAGATTTTTGCAAAATCAACAAGTTTGTCAATCTGTTTGCGACCCATGCCGCCTTTGCCTGGCACACAGATGCCGCGAACAGAACCACCATTTTCAAGAGCGCCTGCAAACACTGCAAAACCGCATCCTTTTACAACTTCAGACACATCGCAAAGTTCCATGCCAAAACGTGTATCTGGTTTATCAGAGCCGAAACGGTCCATAGCTTCCTGCCATGTAAGTCTTGGAAGTGGAAGCGCTACATCTACGCCAATTGCTTCTTTAAATACATACTGAAGCAATCTTTCATTTACATCCAATACATCTTCAACGTCAACGAAAGATAATTCCATATCCGCCTGTGTAAACTCTGGCTGACGGTCTGCACGAAGGTCTTCATCACGGAAGCACTTTGTGATCTGGAAATATCTGTCGTAACCTGAACACATCAGAAGCTGTTTGAACAGCTGTGGTGACTGTGGAAGAGCATAGAAGTTACCTGGATGCACACGGCTTGGTACAAGGTAGTCTCTTGCTCCTTCTGGTGTTGACTTTGTAAGCATTGGTGTTTCGATTTCAAGGAAGCCTTCTTTCATCATGAAATCACGCATCAGGCAAGAAACTTTGCTTCTTAACATAAGATTTCTCTGGATATCAGGTCTTCTCAAATCTAAATAACGATATTTCAGACGGATATCATCCTTTGTCTGAGAGTTTTCTTCGATTGGGAATGGTGGTGTCTCAGATTCAGAGAGAATACGGATAGATTCTGCAACAATCTCGATATCACCTGTTTTTAAGTTTTCATTTACAGCAGCACTACGTTTTTCAACCTTACCAGTGATAGCTACTACGAACTCACTTCTTAATGTGCCTGCTTTTTCAAAACCTTCTGTTCCAACGCTTGCTTCATCAAACATGATCTGCAAAATACCGGAACGGTCTCTTAAATCTATAAAGATAAGACTTCCTAAGTTTCTTCTTCTCTGTACCCAACCCATAACAGTTACAGTTTCACCAATATTCTGATTAGAAACTTCTGTACAGCGATGTGTTCTGCGAAGTCCTTTCATGGATTCTGCCATTCTTTTATCCTCCCTAATTGTTATCTAAAAAACTCAACGAATTCAGTATAGCCTTCCTTCTCGAGCTGTTCTTTCTGGAATTTTTTGTTCTTATTCATACGAACAACCAGTACCTGCTGTCCGTTCTTTCTTGCTTCCTGCGCCTGTCCGATTACTTCCGCCAGTTTTTCTCCTGGGAAACCTTTTTCGATCAGGTATGCAACCTTCGCTGGCTGTTCTGGAATCTGGAATCCGCTTTCTAAAAGAAGCAGGATGATTCTTTCAAATCCGATAGAAAATCCGCAGGCTGGAACATCCTTGCCTGTAAAGTTTCCTACCATCTTATCATAACGTCCGCCACCGCCGCAGCTTCCTCCAAACTCTGGCATAGCAATCTCAAAAATAGTACCTGTATAGTAAGACATACCGCGCACAAGTGTTGGATCAAACACAAGATCAAACTGTGCCATCTTTGTGGCATTTACGCTGGCAGAGATTTCCTGCATGCTCTGTACCACTTCTGCCTCAAGGTAATCGCCCAGTGTTTCAGCAAGATATGCCACCCCATCTTCTGCAGCTTCAATTCCTGCAAAAAGAGCCAGATACTTGTCGATAGACTCCTGCGCAAAACCTGTTTCAGCAAGTTCTTTCGCAACGCCTTCCACACCAATCTTGTCCATCTTGTCTAAGATAATGAAAACTGTGTCATAATCTGCTTCTGCAAACCCACTGTATGCAGCCATCCCTTTTAAGATGCGACGCTCGTTGATACGAATCTCAAAGTTTTTGAATCCAAGCTTTCCAAGTGTTGTTGTTGTAGCAAGGATCAATTCGATCTCTGCTAAGTTAGATGGTTCACCGATAATGTCGATGTCACACTGCATAAACTGACGATACCGGCCTCTCTGAGGTCTGTCTGCTCTCCACACATTTCCCATCTGCAATGCCTTGAATGGGCTTGGCAGATCATTTGCATGGTTAGAATAATAACGGCAAAGAGGAACTGTCAGGTCATATCTCATACCGAAGTCTACCAGATCATCTGGTGTCTGTGCCTTTTCTAAATTCAGCTTTTCGCCACGTTTCATTACTTTAAAAATTAACTTTTCATTCTCGCCGCCCTGCTTATTGCTAAGGTTTGCAATATTTTCCATGCAAGGTGTCTCAATAGGAGTAAACCCGAATGAACGGTATGTATCCTTGATCACATTCTGTACATAATCGCGGATCAACATCTCATCCGGCATAATATCTTTCATACCTGTAACAGGTTTTTTACTTAATGCCAAAGCCTAGTTCCTCCATTTCTTTTGCTTTACGTTCTATCATTTCATCAATACGTTCCAAATAATTCGTCACGTCTTTTACGTTTCCTACTCGCTCAATGCGCTCACCCATAACGAATTTTGTGGTTGCGCCTGCGCCAAGAGCCATTATAGTCTGTTTTTCTTCCATAATCAAGATGTTATACACACCTGCGCAGCCTGGTTTTGCGTAGCCTACATTCTCAAAATTGCCCGCCATATTTTTCTGTCGGTACAGATAGTACGGGGTCATCCCCATCTGTCTGCAATAAGTCGCAGTAAGCTCAATGGTCTCCCAAGTATTCTCCATCTTAAGATCCTTGTACTCTTCCTGCTGCATCTTCAGTCTGGCTGCTCGCTTTACTGCCAAAGAATGTACTGTCACGTTGTCAGGATCCAGTTCCATCAACTGTTTCATCGTGTTTTCCACATCTTCGATGGTTTCCTCTGGCAATCCAACAATCAGATCCATGTTTATATTATCAAACCCCAGCTCTCTGGCCAGCTTAAAACTTTCCACCGTCTGTGAAACCGTATGGTTTCGCCCGATCAGCTTTAGCGTAGCATCCTTCATTGTCTGCGGATTGATGGAGATTCTTGAGATATTGTGATCCCTTAGCACCTGAAGTTTTTCTCTTGTGATGCTGTCTGGTCGACCTGCCTCCACAGTATATTCAACCAGGTGAGAGAAATCAAAACACTGTTCCACCTTTGTAAGCAAACGGTCCAACTGGTCCGGATTCAGGGAAGTCGGTGTGCCGCCACCAATATAAATAGTATTTAAATACTTGTCCTTGCACGCATTGGCCGTAAACTCGATCTCTTTTTCCAGAGCATCCAGATACGCATCCACTCGCTTTGCCCACACTCCAATTGGATAAGAAGTAAAAGAGCAATACAAGCAGGTACTCGGGCAAAACGGAATTCCTATATAAAGACTATAACCATTCTCGTAATCAATCTTCTTTAGAAGTTCCAGTTCTGCCTTGGCCACTTCCACGCTAAGATCAATCTTTTCCTGAGATGCAAAATACGTTTCCTTCATGTACTTATCAATCTCAGCTTCTGTTTTTCCTTCTTCTAACATTGCCATCGGAATCTTTGTTGGTCGGATACCTGTTAATGTTCCCCAAGGAAGGGTCTGCCCTGTAAAATCCGCCATAAGATTGTACAATGTCTGCTTTAACTGATTTTTCGTCTCTTTTCGATCAGCAAAATCCACCTTTACAGAAACCGGACCCAGCAACTCCTTCTGGCCCTCCGCTTCCATCAATCGAAACAGGATCTGCTCATCCCCATTATTCTCTGTGTTTTTTATATAATCTATAGCAAGACGAAACGATACCCCCTCTGCCGGCTGTTTCTCTTCCGCAGAAACAAGCACGTCTTCCTGCGGAAAATACGCCTTCACCAGCGAGTGAATATCGTATTCAAAATTCGCCTCGTTAAGCTTCACATAAATCATTCTAACATTTCCTTATATACTGATACCCAGTTCTCTTCCTCTTCAGCATCACTAAGATACTGAGAGAGTCCTTCTAGAAAAAAGGGTTGTGATCTCGCTCATATCCGATATAAGAAGTTCCCTCATGTCCTGGGAGCACCTTTACATCGTCTGGCAGAATAAACAGTTTTTCTTTCACAGAGCGAAGCAATGTTCCATAGCTTCCTCCTGGAAAATCTGTTCTGCCAATAGACCCGCAAAACAGAGTATCTCCGCTTAAAAGGATCTGCTGTTCTTCCAGATAATAGCAGCATCCACCTTCTGTGTGACCAGGTGTGTGGATTACTTTAAACTGAAAACCCGCAAGATCAAGCACATCGCCTTCTCTCACGAAAACATTTGCTCGATAGGAAATCCCCATCCCCATCATGTTGGACATATTGTAGCGTGGATCTTCTAATGTTCTCTGCTCTGCTTCGTGAGCGTAGATATCAGACCCCATCAATTTCTGCAAATCTTCTGCCCCATCCGCATGATCAAAATGCGCATGTGTCAAAAGGATACCTGCAAGCTTCAGTCCTTCTTTCTTCAAATTGTCTGCGATTGCATTTGCGTGTCCACCTGGATCCACAACTACCGCTTCTTTTAACTCATCATTCACGATCAGATAGCAGTTTACACCAAGTGCACCAACATGCATCTGCTGAATTTTAACTTCTGCCATATATCAACGCGCAACTTCTGTGCGCCCTCCTGTTTTTACTTATCAGCCCGTTGTTCTCTTAATATCGAAAACGCTTGGGATTCCTCTCACCTTTTCGATGAGAGATGTCATCTCGTCCTTACCTCTTGTATGGAACATTACTGTAAGGCCAGCAACACCCTTCTTATTCACACGAGAGTTGATAGACTCAATGTCCACGCCACGCTCTGCGAACACCTTGGTTACATCTACAAGCAAACCTGTACGGTTGTGACAGTAGATTGTAACTTCTGCCAGATATGTATCGCCGGTTGCCTCTTCTTCTGCACCCTGCTGCCACTCTACCTCGATAAGACGTGTTCTTTCCATCTCAGGCATAGTCACAATATTGATACAATCCGTACGGTGTACAGACACTCCTCGTCCTCTGGTAATGAAACCGATAACTTCATCCCCTGGAATTGGACTGCAGCATTTAGAGAAATTAACAGCCACATCATCCAGACCTTTTACGCGGATTCCGCTGTCATTTTTCTTTTTCTTGCGATGGTCACTTTGTTTGTTTTCGGCCATCTGCTCTAAGATCTGCTCATCAGTAATCTTCTCCGCATGTTCTCTGCGGTACTCTTCCATCATACGGTTTACGATCTGAGTTTCTTTCATACCGCCGTGGCCTACAGCAGCGAGCACTGCATCCCAGTCGCGGAAACCATATTTGCGCTGAACTTTAATCTGATATTCAGGCTTATTGATGTCTGAGAACTGATATCCTTTTGTCTTGCAGTACGCAAGCAGCATATCTCTTCCTTTGTGGATGTTCTCTTCCTTGAACTCATTTCTGAACCACTGATTGATCTTGTTCTTCGCCTGTGTACTCTTAACAAGATTTAACCAGTCACGACTTGGCCCCTTAGAGTTCTGTGAAGTAACAACTTCGATACGGTCCCCATTCTGGATCTTATAATCGATTGTTACCAATCTGCCGTTTACTTTTGCACCGATCATCTTGTTACCTACGGCAGAGTGAATGCTGTAAGCAAAGTCGATCGGAGTGGAACCCATTGGCAGGTTCTTAACATCACCGTTTGGGGTAAAACAAAATACTGTATCTGCAAAAAGGTCAAGGTCAGATTTTAACAGACCCATAAACTCTTTGTTATCAGTGTTATCTTTCTGCCATTCTAAGATCTGACGAAGCCAGCTTAACTTCTCTTCTTCACCCTGAATAGCATTGCCGTTGGCATTTTCTTTGTATTTCCAGTGAGCTGCGATACCGTACTCAGATGTACGATGCATCTCTTCTGTACGGATCTGGATCTCGAAAGGCTGACCTTTTGGTCCGATCAGTGTAGTATGCAAAGACTGATACATGTTCTGCTTTGGCATGGCAATGTAATCTTTGAATCGGCCTGGAATCGGTGTGTATTTTTCATGGATAACACCTAATGTAGCATAACAGTCTTTCAGATCCTTTACGATAATTCGAATTGCAAACAAGTCATAGATCTGATCCAGTGTCTTGTTCTGATTCACCATCTTCTTATAAATACTGAAGAAATGTTTTGCACGGCCCATGATTGTCGCCTGAATATCAGCGCCTTTTACGATAGAACTTACCTCGTCTACCAAAGACTGAATGTATTCTTCGCGGACAGACTTTCTCTGTGCCACCTGTTTAACAAGATCATAATATGCTTCTGGTTCCAAATATTTTAATGACAGGTCATCTAACTCTACCTTAATCTTGGAAATACCAAGACGCTGAGCGATAGGTGCATAGATGTCCATGGTTTCACGAGCCTTTTCTTTCTGTTTCTCAGGCTTCATGAAAGTCAAAGTTCTCATGTTGTGAAGTCTGTCGGCAAGCTTGATGATGATAACGCGGATATCCTTTGCCATGGCAAGGAACATCTTACGAAGGTTTTCTGCCTGTACGTCTAATTTGTCCGCATCATAAGAGAGCTGTCCCAACTTTGTAACACCATCTACAAGAAGGGCAACTTCTTCACTGAATTCTTCCTTGATCTCTTCTTCTGTCATAACAGTGTCTTCCACAACATCGTGAAGAAGTCCTGCTACGATAGTCTCTTTATCCATCTCCAGCTCAGCCAGAATGATAGCAACATACAGCGGATGAATGATATACGGTTCTCCTGATTTGCGCACCTGGCCTGTGTGTGCATCTCTTGCTATCTGATATGCTTTTTCAACCATAGACAGATCTGCCGACGGATGATACTGTCTGATACGTTCAAACAATGTATCATGCAGCACTTCAGGATCCACAAAATTCTTTGTCTGCACAAGCACACCAGAATCCTCATGAATCTCCATTTCCATCATCTCAAGATCTTTTAATTCGATATCCTTCAATTCCACCATAAAACTCACCCTTTAACCACCAAGGTTTATCCTTAAATCGCCCGAAAACGCAGATTTTGACCCGCTCGGACTATATTAGTTTAAAATATTATTATAATTAAAAATTGTTAAAAATGCAACACATTGCGCCATGGCAAACCCTTACGAAATCAGCACTTTTACGCCTAATTTTTCGGCCAATTTAACAGATTTTTCATTATCCGATGCCACCTTCACAAAGACGTCTGTAACAGCCAGTTCTTTTCGGGCATATTCCAGTATTTTTTCACAGACCTCAAAGGCAATCCCCTGCCCTTGATATTCTTCTCTGATCAGATACCCCAGTTCCAGTCCATCCTCATCGCCTCTTGACTCTAAGCCCGCTCTTCCAATGACCTGGCCAGATGCAGCATCCAAGATTGTCCATGTTCCGAACCCATAAAAAGGATACTGATTCTTAATATATGCACGCAGTTTTTCCTGCTCTTCCTGATAATCCAAAGACAGCGGTTCTATATACTTAGCAACAGAAGGCTGTGCATAAATCTCATAAAAAGCATCTAGGTCAGACAAAAGACTTTCTCTGATCACACACCGTCTTGTCTCCGCAATGACCCATGGCTGCCCGTGGTGACGATCAAATATTTGTTGAAAGAAATCATACCCGATCTCATTAAAGCTCATCAGCAACAGATCTGCCCCATAGCCACCCCGGCATTCATTTGAATAATACACAACAGGAAGCCCCAGCGCCTTAACCTGGAGCAACATAGTTTCATCACCGGTAAGCCCTATCATTCCGTTGTAGTCCATGCCGCGAAGCTTCACCAGATCCTTATCCTTCTCTATGCAGATCAACCTGACATCTACCGCCTGCAAAGTAACCAGCATTCGTTCAAAGCATGCCTTTTCCTGTTCAGGCAGCCTGTCTTTATCTATATTTACCAACAACGTGTCAAACTCTTTTTTCATAGCATCTCCTTATGCGCAAACTATAAACAAATTATAATCTTTTCTATTCTTGTTGAAAAGCACCGTCTTTTCAGATAAAATACGCTACAGAGAGTTCGCTCTAACATTTTTAAAAAAGGAAGGTACTTACAATGGCTCAGAATCCTATCGTAACAATCGAAATGGAAAACGGCGATGTGATGAAAGCAGAGCTTTATCCAGAAATCGCACCAAATACAGTAAACAACTTTATCTCTCTGATCAACAAGGGCTTCTATGATGGTCTTATTTTCCATCGTGTAATCCGTGGCTTTATGATCCAGGGTGGATGCCCAGAAGGCAAAGGCATCGGCGGCCCAGGCTATCATATCAAAGGTGAATTCGCATTCAACGGATTCGAAAACAATTTACGCCATGACGTTGGCGTATTATCTATGGCTCGCGCAATGCACCCAGACTCCGCAGGAAGCCAGTTCTTTATCATGCATGAATTCTCTCCACACCTTGATGGCCAGTACGCTGCTTTTGGCCAGATTATCGAAGGTCAGGACGTAGTAGACAAGATCGCATGCACAAGAACAATGCGCGGCGACAGACCATGGGAAGATCAGGTTATGAAAAAAGTAACTGTTGATACTTTCGGTGTTGTATACCCAGAACCAGAGAAAATGGCAGAATAAAACCAAATCAAAAACGCTGTTGTACTAAGCAATCAAACTTAGCGCAACAGCGTTTTTTGTTTTATACTTACAGAATAACTTTTCTGTTCTTATAATCTGGCTCTCTTTTTCATCTTCTTATTGCGTTTTCCAAAGATTACAATAAAGATTGCCGCGATAATTGTACCTAAAAGCGCACCGATGATCACGTCCGATGGATAGTGAACACCGATATACAATCTGGACACAGCAATCAAAATCGCTATCACCAGCATCGGAACGCCTAGTCTGCGAGGCTGATGTCTGAAATAAACAATCGCCGCCGCAAAACTGCACATTGCATGTCCGGATGGGAAAGAGTAATCTGTTGGTCTGTCTATCAGAATATTCAACCCTTCGATTACATCATACGGTCTGATCCTGCACACATAATCTTTGATCACTTCATTGCACAGAAGATGTGCACACACAAGCGCCACTAGCGATAAGATAGCCGCCCTTCTGGTTTTTCTAGGAAACAGGAAAATAATTCCTAAAACTACCCAGATAAAACCCATGTCACCAAGTTTTGAAATAAAAACTACAATGTCATCCAGAATTGGATAGCGCAAATAATCTTGTATAAACAGAAGGGCATTCCCCTCTGCCATGGAAAGTGTTTCAAAAATCTTTTGTATTGCTTCCATTTATTCCTACTTTCTAGAACTTAAACACAGCTACTCCATAAGCAGGCAGTGGGTATGCAAAGGAATATTCCTGACCGTCACATTCAGACTTTTCTGCCACGTATTCTTTCTGCTTATCCGCCAACCCGCATCCGCCGTATTTTGGATCCTCACTGTCTAAGATCAGTGTATATTTTTTCCCTTTTGGAACACCAACACGATAATCTGGTCTGTCCACAGGTGTAAAATTAATCACAAACAATAAACTGTTTCTCTTTGTCTTACCATTTCTGATAAAACTGTAAATACTTCTATCCATGTCATCTGCGTGGATCCACTGGAAACCTCCCTGGTCCACGTCCATAGAATACATGGCCGGATATTTCTTGTACATGTGAAGCAGATCTTTTACAAAGGTCTGCAGATTCTGATGACGCACATCATCTAACACAAACCAATCCAGTTCTCTCGCTTCACTCCACTCTCTATACTGACCAATATCCTGGCCCATAAAGAGAAGTTTCTTGCCTGGATGTCCCATCATATATGCGTATCCAGCCTTCAGATTTCGAATCTTGTCATCTTCCAAGCCTGGCATCTTATTAATCATAGAACACTTCAAATGAACCACTTCATCATGAGACAGCACCAAAATAAAATTCTCTGTATGGTTATAGCTCATAGCAAATGTCATCTTATGATGATGGAACTTTCTATAGATTGGATCCAACTTCATGTACTCTAAGAAGTCATGCATCCATCCCATATTCCACTTGTAAGTAAAATTCAATCCGTCATTCTCTGCCTTTGCAGTAATGCCTGGGAAGGAAGTGGACTCTTCTGCCATCATCATAACGCCTGGATTTCTACCAAGAATAAGGGTATTGATGTGTTTGAAAAATTCAATTGCTTCTAAGTTGTATTCGCCACCATACTTGTTCGCAACCCATTCACCATCTTTTTTGCCATAGTTCAGATACAGCATTGACGCAACCGCATCCACTCTAAGGCCATCGATGTGGAACTTTTCAATCCAAAAAAGTGCACTGGCAATCAAGAAGTTCTTCACTTCATTTCGACTGTAGTCAAAAATCTTAGTGCCCCATTCTGGGTGCTCTCCCTTGCGAGGATCTGCATATTCATACAGACAAGTGCCATCAAACTCTGCCAAACCGTGGGCATCTCTTGGAAAATGGGCCGGCACCCAATCCAAGATAACGCCGATTTTATTTTTGTGTAAGTAATCTACAAAATATGCAAAATCCTCTGGCGTTCCATAACGAGATGTTGGTGCATAGTAACCTGTCACCTGATATCCCCAGGAACCATCAAATGGATACTCACTGATACCAAGCAGTTCCACATGGGTGTATCCCATTTCTTTTACATATTTTGTTAACTCTGCCGCCAACTGGCGGTAGTTATAATAAATCTGTTTTCCTTCTTCGTCAAAATCACACTTCCAGGAACCAAGATGCACTTCATAAACAGACATTGGCTCTTCCAGCACATTCTTAGTCTCTCTGCGCTGTTTCATCCACTTCTCATCTGTCCACTTGATCCTTGAAAGGTCAGCCACGCGGGACGCTGTCCCTGGACGAAGCTCAGCGTGGTTCGCAAACGGGTCCGCCTTATAAAGACGTCTGCCATCTGCTGTTTCAATGAGATATTTGTAAAGATCTCCTTCTTTTGCTCCTGGAACAAACACTTCGTACACACCGTTTGGTTCTAGGCGTTTCATCGGATGGGCAAACTCATTCCAATCATTGAAAGAACCGATTACCCAGACATTTTTCGCATTCGGCGCCCATACATCAAAATAAACACCAGACGTCTTGCCCTGTTTTCCCGGATGCGCACCGAACTTTTCATAAATGTCATAATGTGTGGCCTGCGCAAACAGGTACATATCATATTCCGTTACAAAAGTTGCTGCCTTTACTGTTTTCCCCATTAAAACGCCCCCTTAAACTTCAAAATCTTTCTCCCGAAGAATTAAAAAGTCATTTTCATTGTATCTCTTTGCGAAAATAGAACCAAATGTCTTCTTGATTCCACCGCCGCCATTTTCAGCATTTTCAATAGCCTGATCCACAATCTCACGAACCTCTGTCAGAGTTGTAGCTTTGTCATGTTTCTGAATATTGCTGATGCGGTTATACAATGCAAGAATACCCATCTCATCAATGGTGCATTCCATCTCTCGAGCATAAGATTTGCCAAAATCTACTAATTCATCAATTGTAAACACTGGAATTGTGATCACACTTGTGAACTTATTGGCAAATGCTCTGTTTTGTTCCATCAATCCGCGAATTCTAGACTTAGAGTCTTCCATGATTACAACTAAGCCTTGTGTATTTCCTTCCATAACTCTGGAAATACGCTCAACTGTCTCAGGTTTTAAATTGCCTGCTTTTTCAATAATCAAATAGCCGCCCTGAAGTTTTGGAATCAAACTCTGGAAATCTTTCTTGTTCAGCGCATTTGCACTGATCTTGCCGATTCTTCCTTCTGCACCATTTGTCATCATCTGCAATGCTTTGATCAAGCTTGCTGCAAGAACTGTTTTGCCACTGCCGTCCGGTCCCTGAATAATAATGTTTCCAGCAAGAGAAGTGATTGTTTTCTTTCTGTTCAGGCATTCTTTTAATGTCTGGCAGATCTGAGTTTCCATGCCTGGAACTGGAAGAAAATATGGGAACAATGCTTTCTGTTCCTTTGTGAGAACCACTTCATCAGTCAGAATCATTGGTTCTTCTTCCATCACAACCACAGGTTTCTTCTCAACCTTAGGCATCTCTCTTGTCATTCCGTCTGCTGGCACAGAATTACCCATGAACCCTGAAATATCAGGCATCACAAGCTGTGCATCAAAATCTTCTTCTGCCGCCTGTGTCTGCAGATACGCTTCTTCCTGTACAGGTTCTTCCTCTACAGTTTCAACTGGTTCTTCCTTCAAAGTTCCATTTAAAATCTCATCTATTCCGGCTGTTGCTTTTGCAATTCTTTCAATCTCTTCCAAAAGAGTCTTGTGGGCATCATCAAACACTGCCTGAAGCTGTTCGTCTTCTGTTTCCTCAACAGTTTCTTCTACCGCCGTTTCTTCAGCTACAGTTTCTTCCTGAAGAATTTCCTGTTCCATCAATTCTTTTGGTGTTGCGCCATCTGCAAGGTCTGGAGAAAGATTCTGCAGCTTATCGATCAGTTCCTGCGCATCCTGCACAGCTTTGCGTTTAGCCACTTCCAGCTTCTTCTGCTCCGCAACTGCCATTGCTGCCTCTGCAGCACGTTTTGTCTTCTCCCATTCAGCCAACACGTCTTCAATGTTAAGCTGTCCTGTGATCTGCTTGTCCATAGCGCCGTCTGCTTCAGGTGTGGCAAGCACTTCATCAACAGCACTAAACTCTGCTTCTACCACGTCAATATCTACGTTTTCTTCAGGAATCACATCTGCCTTAGGCGCTTCTTTCACCTCTCCCAAAAACTCCTGGAAATCCACAGACAGAGATTCGTCAATCTTTTCCATCAGAACCTCTTCGTTCAGCTTATCAACTGCTGGTTCTGGTGTCTCTTTCTTAAGCTGAGGAATTTCTTCTACCAACTTCATGATAGAATCCATTGTCTCATCCACTTCTTCTTTTCCTGTTGCGTTCAGAATCTGTGCCATGCTCTTCTGGAGTTCTTCCTGAAGATTCATAGTATCAAATCTGCGTGGATCATTTGCAAAAGATGGTTTTTCTGCCGCTTCTGGCGCCGCTTTAACCACACCCTCCGCTTCTGCAGCATTAACAACAGTTGCCGCTGGTTCTGGTGTTACCACTGGAATTGCTGTCAGTGCCTGTTCACGCTTCTGAAGAATATGACGATACTTATCCTCCTGAGACTTTGTCAATGGTTCAAAGTGAAGTTTCAGCTCTAACGCTTTCTCTACATACTCACCTTCACCAAACCAAAGATCCAGTTCATCACAGGCAGCTACACATTCGCGCACTCTTCCTGCTTCCTGATAAGCACATGCCAATTCATATGCCCACTCTTCAGAGTATTCTCTGTTTTTCAACTCTTCTAGAATGCTGATACGGTTCTGAATAGGTTCT
>JAZQSD010000041.1:0-2191 GCA_045629925.1 Eubacterium sp. | reverse complement strand
ATCGGATGTATATCCTTTTCATATGCCGGGGCACAAACGTCAGCCGATGGGAATAGGATTCCCGGAATGTATAGATATTACCGAGGTGGATGGTTTTGACAATCTTCACCACGCGGAAGGGATTCTTGCGGCGGCCCAGGATCGGATGGCGCAAGTATTTGGCGCAGAACAGACATATTTTCTAGTAAATGGCAGTACTTGTGGAATTCTTGCTGCAATCAGCGCGGCTGTGAACAGGGGCGGAAAGATTCTTATTGCAAGAAATTGCCATAAGTCTGTGTACCATGGAATATTTCTCCGAGGTCTTCAGGTGGAGTATGTTTATCCACAGCAGACTCCTTGGGGAATTCAGGGAAGTATAGATTCTCGTGATGTGGAAGAAAAGTTGAAAAAGCATCCAGATATTCAGGCGGTGCTCATCACATCCCCTACTTATGACGGGGTGGTGTCAGACATCTGTGCCATCAGTCAGGTTGCTCATCAATATAACATACCGCTTATTGTGGACGAAGCTCACGGAGCACATTTTGGATTTGCAGACTGTTTTCCAAAGAAGGCACACTGGCTGGGGGCAGACATTGTGATAGAAAGTATTCACAAGACATTGCCAGCCTTTACACAGACGGCGGCCCTTCATGCGATGGGAGATCGCGTGGACAGGGCCAAACTTCAGAGATATCTTGGAATCTATCAGACAAGCTCCCCATCGTATCTGTTTATGGCAGGTTTGGAACGGTGTACCCGATTGCTTCAGGAACAGGGCGACTTGCTTATGAAAGTATATGAGGAGAACCTGAATGCTTTCTACGATGCAGTCAAAGATCTTAAGAATATGAAAGTGTTTTCCCCACAGGCCAGCGGAGAAGAAACAAAAGGAATTTTCGGAAAGGATCTGTCAAAGATCTTGATTTTCACAAAAGGAAGTTTTTCCGGACATCAGCTGGCGCAGAAATTGCTACACCAATATGGTCTGCAGATGGAGATGGAGTCGGCCAACTATGTGACAGCCTTAACCTCACTTATGGATACCAAAGAAGGATTTACTCGTTTGGCCAATGCATTAAAGGCGATAGACCAAGAACTTTCAGGGAAAGATAAAGGGGCGGCCTGGCAGCAGAATATGGCCTTTCTCTATCAGCCAAAAGAAAAAATCATGGAAATTGAAGCGGCATCTGAGTGCGAGGTAAAAGTTGTTGGGTTAGAGAAGGCCGCAGGAGAAATCACCTGTGAATTCATTTATCTCTATCCGCCAGGAATACCATTCCTTGTACCGGGTGAGAAAATCTCTTCAGAGATTATAGATGTGGCATTGCTTTTGCAGCGGGAAGGCTTTGAATTACAAGGGCTTGAGGACCTGTCAGGGAAGACGATAAAAGTTGCAACTTAAACAAGAATATTTTATAATTAAGTGTTAAGTTGCATAAAAAGGAGCCGATATGGGTAAAATATTCTGTTTAATGGGAAAAAGTGCATCTGGAAAAGACACCATCTACAATCAGCTGCTTGCGTCAAAGGAAGTAAAGCTTCACAACGTGATCCTTTATACTACCAGACCAATCCGTTCTGGCGAAAAAGATGGGGAAACCTACTTTTTTTGCTCAGATGAGCGAGCCAATGAACTGCAGGAAGCAGGAAAAGTGATTGAGATGCGCGCCTATGATACGATGCATGGAGTATGGAAATATTTTACTGCTGATGACGGACAGATCGATCTGGAATCAGATAACTGTTATCTGATGATCGGCACATTAGAGGCCTACGCTCAGATTCGAGAGTATTTTGGTACGGAAAACGTGCTTCCGATTTTCATCCATGTAGATGACGGATTGCGTCTTTCCCGTGCTCTGGAGCGAGAACGCAGCCAGAAGGAGCCAAAATATGCGGAGCTTTGCCGACGCTTTTTGGCAGATGAAGAAGATTTTTCTCAGGAGAAGAAAGACGCGTTGGGTATTACGCAGGTGTTTGAAAATGATTGCCTGGAAGATACTGTAAAGAACATTGTTTCCTATATGAAAGGTGTATGTTAAATGCCAGGATTTGCAGATATTGTTGGCCATGAGCAGATTATCCGCCATCTGAAAAGTGCGGTGGCAATGAATAAGATTTCTCATGCCTATATTTTTAACGGACCGGAGCGGGCCGGAAAGATGATGCTGGCAGAAGCTTTTGCAGAGGCGTTGTTGTGTTTAGA
>JAZQSD010000040.1:0-5163 GCA_045629925.1 Eubacterium sp. | reverse complement strand
CATGGATAAAATTGTTATCAAAGATTTGGAAGTGTTTGCGAAACATGGAGTTTTTCCAGAAGAAAATGAAAATGGACAGAACTTTTACGTGGATGCGATTTTATATACAGATACAAGAAAAGCAGGATTAAGCGATGATTTAAATGATTCTACCAACTATGGTCAAGTGTGTCATTTCATTACTGAGTTTATGCAGAAGAACACATATAAGTTAATAGAAACCGTTGCAGAGAAATTGGCAGAGAAGTTGTTGCTTGAGTTCCTGCTTGTTAAGAAAGTTTTGTTGGAGATTAAAAAGCCTAATGCGCCGATTGGATTGCCTTTTGGCTGTGTTGCTGTGGAGATTGAGCGTGGATGGCACAAGGTATACCTTTCTGTGGGATCCAATCTGGGAGATCGTATGGGATATATCAATTATGCAGTGCAGGAACTTGAAAAACTGGAAACAGTCCAAGAGGTAACATTATCTGGGATTATCGAGACAGAACCATACGGTGGCGTGGAACAGGACAGTTTTTTGAATGGTGCGATTGCCATGAAAACCTTACTCACACCAGAAGAACTTCTTGATAAGTTGCATGAGATAGAGGCAGCAGCTGGAAGAGAGCGTTTGGTACACTGGGGACCACGCACACTGGATCTGGATATTATTTTTTATGATGATCTTGTGATGGACAGCGAAGATCTGATCATTCCCCATGTGGATATGTATAATCGCCTCTTTGTGCTGGAGCCGTTGGCACAGCTGTGCCCAGGAAAAGTGCATCCTGCATTGGGCAAAACTGTACAGCAGATGTTGAATGAAATCAGATTTGTTTGCAAGTTATAATGAGGCGCAAAAGAAGTTTAGGAGTGAATCATGGCAGCAAAAAAATATATTTTTTGGGATATGGATGGAACAATCATCAATTCCTATGAAGGTGTTGTAGAATCCATGTTATATGCCCTTTCCTTTTATGGTATTACAGAGTCGAATCCGGAAATTTTAAGAAGATTTGTGGGACCGCCTCTTCGCGTGACATTGAGTACTATTTATCATATGGAGCCAGAACAGATAGAAGAAGCGGTGGCAAAATATAGGGAGAACTATACCAAGGGTGCTATGTTTAAATGCGACGTATTCCCTGGGGTGGTGGAAGCCATGGAAGCGTTTGAGAAGGCTGGATTTGTACAGGTTATTGCAAGTTCAAAACCAGAGATGATGTGTCGTACTATTTTGGAACGGTTTGGACTTGTGGAAAAAATGGACCACATTGTAGGGGCAAGCCTGGATGGTCGCATCGATTCCAAGTTACAGGTGCTTGAGGAAGCTTTTTCGAGATTAGGCAATCCTGACAAAGATCAGGTAGTTCTTATTGGAGACACTAAGTATGATGCTATCGGAGCAGCAAAAATGGAAATTGACTGTATCGGTATCACATATGGTTTTGGCACTGAGGAAGAATTGAAGGAGTATGGCGCAGATCCAGTGTTTGCGACCATCGAAGAAGTGGTTTCTTATCTGTGTGATGCTAAGCAGGTGTAACGTTCACAGCATTGATTGAAAAGAGGATAACTATGGCAGCTATTTTTTTTGATATAGACGGAACTTTGTGGGATCGACAGAATGTGATTCCGGAGAGTACAAAAAAAGGAATTGAAGAATTACATAAAAATGGCCATCAGCTGTTTTTGTGTAGCGGAAGATCCAGAATCATGATTAAAGGGGATCATTTGCATGCCCTTGGTTTTGATGGTATTTTGGCTGGTTGCGGAACTTACGTGGAGTATAAAGGGGAAGTAAAGCTTGCAGTTGAGTTAGAACCACAGGTGCTTCGAAATGCCATTTACCTGCTTCAGTCATACAAGATGCCGATTCTGATAGAAGGAATTAATGAACTTTATATGGATGACGACTTAATCAAAACAGAGTATGGAAGTTATCTGAAAAAACTGTTGGAAGAATGGGCATATCCACTAGATGGAAATGATGATGTGTGGAGAGGAAGCAAGATCTCTACTTTGATCAGAGAAGCCGCGTATCACGAGGTAATTGAAAAATTAGAAGCTGATTATGATATTTTAGATCATGGTGGATTGATTATGGAACTTGTTCCAAAAGGTTTTTCAAAGGCCAGTGGAATTCAGTTTGTCTGTGAACTGCTTGGAATAGATCAGGCTGATACCTATGCTTTTGGTGATGGAATCAATGACTGCGAGATGCTTCGGTATGTGGCCCACGGAATCGCTATGGGCAATGGATCTGATGCGGCAAAACAAGCGGCAGATTATGTGACTACAGATATCCATGATGACGGTATTTACAACGCATTGAAACATTTTGAATTGATATAAATGACGTATATTTTTAGAGAATATTCATAAATATATGTATTGACTATTATTGGCAAAAAGTATATTATAAATTTCGGAGTTAGCACTCAAAAGAAAAGAGTGCTAATAAAAGAAAAAGTTGAAGACAAACAGGAGGTCTCAAATGAAATTAGTACCATTAAATGACAGAGTTGTTTTAAAACAGTGTGAAGCAGAAGAAACTACAAAATCTGGTATCATCCTTACAAGTGCATCTCAGGAAAAACCACAGGAAGCAGAAGTTGTTGCAGTAGGTCCTGGCGGAGTAGTAGATGGCAAAGAAGTGAAAATGCAGGTTAAAGTTGGCGATAAAGTTATTTATTCCAAATATGCAGGCAATCAGGTGAAATTAGAAGGCGTTGAATATATCATTGTAAGACAGGATGATATTTTAGCAATCGTTGAATAATAAATATTGTAGGTTTTTATAGGAGGGATTAACCATGGCAAAGGAATTAAAATATGGCACAGAGGCGCGTAAAGCCTTAGAAGCTGGTGTTGATAAATTAGCGAATACAGTAAGAGTTACATTAGGACCAAAAGGAAGAAACGTTGTTTTAGACAAAGCTTTTGGTGCTCCACTGATCACTAACGATGGTGTTACAATCGCTAAAGATATTGAATTAGAAGATGCATTCGAAAACATGGGTGCACAGTTAGTAAAAGAAGCTGCTACAAAGACAAACGACGTAGCAGGTGATGGTACTACAACAGCTACAGTTCTTGCTCAGGCAATGATCAAAGAAGGCATGAAAAACCTTGAAGCTGGCGCAAACCCAATCGTTATGAGACGTGGTATGAAGAAAGCTACAGAAGTGGCAGTAGCTGCATTAGCAGAAATGAGCCAGAAAGTAGCTGGAAAAGATCACATTGCAAAAGTAGCTGCAATCTCTGCTGGCGACGAAGAAGTTGGTAACATGGTAGCTGACGCTATGGAAAAAGTATCCGGTGACGGCGTTATCACAATCGAAGAATCCAAAACAATGCAGACAGAATTAGACCTTGTAGAAGGTATGCAGTTTGATCGTGGATACATCTCCGCATATATGGCAACAGATATGGAAAAAATGGAAGCTGTACTTGATGACCCATTTATCCTTATTACAGATAAAAAGATTGCAAACATTCAGGAAATCCTTCCACTGTTAGAACAGATTGTTCAGTCCGGAAGAAAACTCCTCATCATTGCAGAAGATATCGAAGGTGAAGCTCTTACAACACTGATCGTAAACAAACTTCGTGGTACATTCACTGTTGTTGGCGTAAAAGCTCCTGGTTATGGCGACAGAAGAAAAGAAATGCTTCGTGACATCGCTATTCTTACAGGCGGTCAGGTAATCTCTGAAGAAGTTGGTCTTGACCTGAAAGAAGCAACAATCGATATGTTGGGTCGTGCAAAATCTGTAAAAGTACAGAAAGAAACAACAGTTATCGTTGATGGTTTCGGCGACAGAATGGCTATCGATGCTCGTATCGCACAGATCAAAATGCAGATCGAAGAAACAACATCTGATTTCGATCGTGAAAAACTTCAGGAAAGACTTGCAAAACTTGCTGGTGGCGTAGCAGTAATCCGTGTTGGTGCAGCTACAGAAGCTGAAATGAAAGAATCCAAACTTCGTATGGAAGATGCACTTGCAGCAACAAGAGCAGCTGTAGAAGAAGGTATCATCGCAGGTGGTGGTTCTGCATATATCCACGCAACAAAAGAAGTTGCTAAGTTAGCAGATACATTAGAAGGTGATGAAAGAACAGGTGCAAAAGTAATCTTAAAAGCACTTGAAGCTCCATTATTCTACATTTCTGCAAATGCAGGTCTCGAAGGTGCAGTAATCATCAACAAAGTTCGTGAATCTGAACCAGGTGTAGGTTTCAATGCAGCGACAGAAGAATACGTAAACATGGTAGAAGCTGGTATCCTTGATCCAGTAAAAGTAACAAGATGTGCATTACAGAACGCAACATCTGTAGCTTCTACATTATTAACAACAGAATCCGTAGTAGCAGAAATCAAAGAACCACTTCCACCAATGCCAGCAGGCGGCGGAATGGGTGGCATGATGTAAGCGTTAAAAAGCTTAGGCGCACTATAAAAAGAAGGGTCTTGGCGCTCCGAGAGTTTACTCTTGGGAGTGTCAGGGCTCTTCTTTTTATTAGTATGGCAAAGCCATACGGTAGCCCGTGTTGCGAAGCAACTAAGGGCTAAGCGACTAGGCAACTTTTTATATGCGGCGACAGCCGGATATGAGCAAGAAGCGAAGCGGATTGCGAATAAGCGTGGCGTTTACTTGATTTCGGTCCTTTTTTTTGTATATTTATCGTGCGACGCACGGATATCGAGACGAGCGAAGCGAAATCGAGATAAGCGCTTGTGCGAATAGTCGTAGAAAAAATATCGCTATTAATAAGAATTTCATTGACTTATATAGATTGCCGATATATAATCGACTCAGAAACACATATCGATAATCTATATAAGGAGCGATTTAAATGGCAGTTGATAAGAGTTTAATTTCAGGCAGCACAGCAATGCTGATTTTGCGCCTGTTAGAAGAGAAGGATATGTACGGTTACGAGATGATCGAAACCTTAGAGAAGAAATCCAACAATATTTTCCAGTTAAAAGCAGGAACGTTATATCCTCTGCTTCATACCCTTGAGGAAAAAGGATGTTTAACGGTATACGAGGATTTAGTGAATGGTAAAACCAGAAAATATTACAGCCTTACAAAAGAAGGCAAAAAGTATTTGAAACAGAAAAAAGAAGAATGGAAAGAATACTCTGATGCAGTAGCCAATGTTTTGTTTTTG
>JAZQSD010000039.1:0-1567 GCA_045629925.1 Eubacterium sp. | reverse complement strand
TTTTAACAAGAAAACCAGCTGCGGACAACAACTGGTTTTCTAAACTCTCTCTATGGTAATACATTTACTTGTGGTATTGGACATTTACCACATCTTATAAATGTAATACTCGCTCTTTGATTTCCTGGGTACGACCCTGATTCCAGAACTGTGTGCCGATATAGCCACAAGTTCTTCTAGCTACATTCAGCTTGTTCTCATCACGGTTTCCACAGTTTGGACATTCCCAAACTAATTTGCCATGGTCATCTGTGATGATCTGGATTTCGCCTGTGTAACCACATTCCTGACAGAAATCACTCTTTGTATTCAGCTCTGCGTACATGATATTGTCATAGATGTACTGCATTACAGAGATAACCGCATCCACATTGTCCTTCATATCTGGTACTTCCACGTAACTGATAGCGCCACCTGGAGACAGTTTCTGGAACTGAGATTCGAATTTCAATTTTTCAAATGCATCGATCTCTTCTGTTACATGTACATGATAGCTGTTTGTGATGTAGTTCTTATCTGTAACATGAGGAATGATTCCGTAACGTTTCTGCAGTGCTTTTGCAAACTTGTATGTTGTGGATTCAAGTGGTGTGCCGTATAAGCTGAAATCCACTTTTTCTTTTTCTTTCCACTTCTTACAAGCATCATTTAAGTGCTGCATTACTTCCAGTGCAAATGGTGTTGCAGCTGGATCTGTGTGGGATTTTCCTGTCATGTAATATACACATTCATACAGACCTGCATAACCTAAGGAGATTGTAGAATAACCACCGTGAAGGAGTTTATCTAATGTTTCGCCTTTTTTCAGTCTTGCAAGTGCACCGTGCTGCCAAAGAATTGGAGCTACGTCAGAAGGTGTGCCTTCCAGACGTTTGTGGCGGCACATAAGTGCTCTGTAGCAAAGGTCTAATCTTTCATCAAAAATCTTCCAGAATTTGTTCAGGTTTCTTTCGGATGCGCATGCAATATCAACTAAGTTGATTGTTACAACACCCTGGTTGAAACGGCCGTAGTATTTTGCCTTGCCTGTTTCTGGATCTACGTATGGTGTCAGGAAGGAACGGCAGCCCATGCATGTGTAGCAGTGACCATCACCATTCTTATCAACTTTGTCCTGAAGCATGATTTTTTCAGAAATGTAGTCAGGAACCATACGTTTTGCTGTACATTCAGCAGCAAGTTTTGTCAGATAGAAATATTTACCATCTTCTGTAATATTATCATCTTCTAAGACATAAATCAACTTTGGAAATGCTGGTGTAATGTACACGCCTTTCTCATTCTTGATACCTTTCATACGCTGTCTTAATGTCTCTTCAATAACAAGCGCAAGGTCGTCTTTTAACTGTCCATCTGGCACTTCGTTTAAGTACATAAAGATAGTGATGAATGGAGCCTGTCCATTTGTTGTCATCAGTGTGATTACCTGATACTGAATACACTGAACACCCTGCTGTACTTCTTTTCTTACACGAAGTTCTGCTAACTGGTTGATTGTTTCCTGAGAAACGTCGATGCCAACCTGGGCAAAATCTGCAGCTACTTCTTTACGGAATTTCTCACGGCT
>JAZQSD010000038.1:0-5757 GCA_045629925.1 Eubacterium sp. | reverse complement strand
GAATTGCGGTGAAAGACAAGTGTATGTAATCATGAATGGCGATGCTGTCAATGTAAGTAGCTACTGGCATTTGACACCGGATCCGGATCCAATTCCAGGGGTGGATTGGAACTATTTTGCATTCGTAAATTTACAAAGCTGTGTCTTTCAGGCACAGCTTTTTTTGTATTGAAAATTGTATTGAAAAGGAGAAACGTATGGAAACAAGAGTAGCAGTTATGAGCATTATTATTGAAGATTTAGAGTCTGTGGAAACTATGAATGAGCTGTTGCACCAGTACAGCAAATACATTATTGGAAGAATGGGGATTCCGTATAGAGAGAAAGGAATCAACATTGTAAGTGTGGCGCTGGATGCACCTCAGGATGTGATCAGCACCCTGTCAGGAAAGATTGGCAGATTGGCTGGAGTAAGCTCTAAAGTAGCATATTCTAATACAGCGAAGAATTAATGGTAAAACCCTCATACAGCAAAGGATGAATGGGTGGAAAGACTTGTTTTAGAAAGAGATACAGATATGAAAAAGATTGGAACTTTAAGTTTAGGATGGAAGATCATATTTATTATCCTTCCTTTTGTGGTGGCTATCATTGCACTGGGAATTGGCCGTTTTTCCATTAGCCCGGTGGAGATTATTGCCTCTATTGGAGCTAAGATTACGGGAGGACCGGGAATTTCAGATATGGGAGAAATGACCATTTGGAATGTGCGTATGCCTCGTATCATATTGGCTGTTTTAGTTGGGGCAGGGCTGTCTGTTGCAGGCTGTGCTTTTCAGAGCCTTTTTGCAAATCCACTGGCGACACCGGATACGCTGGGCGTTGCAAGCGGAGCAAGCTTTGGTGCGGCACTGGGTCTTTTGTTAGGCTTTGGCATGGGCGGTGTGCAGGTGATTTCCCTTGTGGCTGGAGCAGTGGCGGTAGCACTTACCTGGTTGGCTGGCTCTGGAAGAGGCAGGGGGATAAGCACCATCGTGCTGTCCGGTATTATGATAGGATCCTTGTTTAACGCCTTGGTTTCATTGGTAAAATTTGTGGCGGATGAGGAATCTCAGCTGCCAGCGATTACATACTGGCTTATGGGCGGCCTTAACAACGCTGGATATAATACAATCAAGCTAGGCGCCCCTGTGATCATTGCAGGGATTGTGGTCATGTTTCTTCTTCGCTGGAGAATGAACCTGCTGCCATTGTCTGATGATGAGGCCAGATCCTCCGGTGTGAATATCAAAGCTTTGAGAGCAATCACCATTGTATGCGCAACTGCAATCACTGCATCCTGCGTATCTATGTGCGGACAGGTTGGCTGGGTAGGCCTTTTGGTGCCACATATTTGCCGAATGAAGTTTGGCAGCAATCATATGGCGCTAATTCCAGCTTCTATAAGTGTGGGGGCGGCATTTATGATCGTGGTAGATACGGTTGCCCGAAGCATATCAGCAACGGAGATTCCAGTGTCTATCCTCACAGCAATTATCGGTGCCCCATTCTTTATTATCCTCATGAGAAGAAGCGGAGGGTGGCAGTTATGATGTTACAAGTTGAAAATGGAAGCTTTTCTTATCAGAAAGGTGTTCAGATATTTGAAAATATTAATTTCTCTGTGAATTCCGGCGAGATTCTGGCAATCCTTGGTCCAAACGGTGCGGGTAAGACTACCATGCTTCGGTGCATCACAGGAATGCTGAAGTGGCAGGAAGGACACAGCCTGTTAGACGGGGAAAATATCGCCTCCATGTCGCCGAAAAATCTGTGGAGCAAGATGGCTTACGTGCCGCAGGCAAAAGGTGTTTCTTCTTCTTACACTGCTTTCGAGATGGTGCTTCTTGGAAGAAGCAGTCACATGAACGCATTTGCAGCGCCGAAGAAGGCAGATATTCAAAAGGCTGAGGAAGTGATGGATCTCTTAGGTATCACATATCTTGCAGATAAAAAATGTTCCGCTATCAGTGGCGGCGAACTGCAGATGGTGCTGATTGCCAGAGCTCTGGCGGCTGAACCACAGGTGCTGATCCTTGATGAGCCAGAGTCCAACCTGGATTTTAAAAATCAGCTGGTAGTGCTTGATGCTATGAGCGAACTGGCGCAAAAAGGAATGACTTGTGTATTTAACACCCATTATCCAGCCCATGCCCTGCAGCGAGCACACAAGTCGCTGATTCTTTCCAAAGGCGGCGGGTATGTGTTTGGCGAGACTTCCGTGGTAGTAACAGAAGAAAATATTCAAAAAGCCTTTGGGGTACACGCGGTGATCGGCGAGATTGAAACTAAGGAAAACGTGTTAAAAGATGTGGTTCCACTGCGTATTTCCAAAGAAGAAAAAACAGAAGGAACAAAGAACAAACGCTGTATCGCATCTGTGACAGTGATTGCAAATGACAATGAAGGATCCGATAAGATCAACCATATTCTCCACGAATACAGCGGGCTGATGATTGGTCGAATGGGCATGCCTTATAAGGAATGTGGAGTCTACATTATCAATGTGACTTTGGATGGGCTGGAAGAAGAAATCCAGAATTTCTCCCACAAGCTCAGCCTTTTAAAAGGGGTCAGCGTAAAGACCACTTTTGCAAAAGGGGAATTTTAACAGATAGAAGGTGAATGGTCAGATGGAAAAGAATAAAAAGCTGATTGATAAGTTAAATAGAGAACATCATTTGGAAAACAGTGAATGGCAGCAGCTTTTTTCCACTTATACAGAAGAAGACCGTGAGTACGCAGCGGTTATGGCAAGAGAGATCGCTGTAAGAAATTTTGGGAAAAAGATCTTTTTTAGAGGGATCGTAGAGTTTTCCAATATTTGTAAAAATGATTGCTATTATTGCGGTATCCGCAAGTCTAACTGCAATGTTGCCCGGTATCGACTGGACAAAGAACAGATTCTTTCCTGTTGTCAGGCGGGATACGATAACGGCTTCCGCACTTTTGTGCTGCAGGGCGGGGAAGACGGTTGGTTTAATGATGACCGAATGGTGGATATTGTAAGCGATATAAGAAAATCCTATCCGGATTGTGCCATTACCTTGTCCTTAGGAGAACGAAGCAGAGAGTCCTATGAGAGATTATTTGAAGCAGGGGCTGACAGATATCTGCTCCGACATGAGACGGCAGATGAAATGCATTATGGAATCCTTCACCCGGCGGAGATGAGCTGGGCGAATCGAATCCGTTGCCTGAGAGATTTAAAAGAGATCGGATATCAGACAGGTTGCGGTATTATGGTGGGTACTCCGGGGCAGACGCCAACCACATTGGCAAAGGATATGCTGTTTATGGAAGAATTTCAGCCGGAAATGATTGGTGTTGGTCCGTTTTTGCCACACCAGGATACACCATTTAAAAATGAACAAAAAGGAAATATTTCACTTACCTTGTTTATATTAGCACTGTGCAGAATTATGCTGCCACAGGTGCTTCTGCCATCTACAACAGCGTTGGGAACGGCAAACAGTGACGGGCGCAAACAGGGCGTTCTTCACGGGTGTAACGTTATCATGCCAAACCTGTCTCCAGATGATGTGAGAAAGAATTATATGCTGTACGACAATAAAGCAGGCACAAACCTCACCGCAAAGGAAGGTATCCGCATTGTCCGACAGGAAATGGAGGAGATCGGGTACGAGATGGTAGTGGACAGAGGGGACTTCAGAAAGGAGAACATGTGATGATCAAAGTAGCAGTATACGGAAAAGGCGGCATTGGAAAGTCTACAACCATTTCCAATCTTTCAGCCGCACTTAGCGATATGGGATATAAAGTAATGCAGATTGGCTGTGATCCAAAGGCGGATTCTACAGCAAACCTTCACGGAAAAGGCAGAGTGACTACCGTGCTTGATCTGGTTCGAACAAAAAAGAATGATTTTACCTTAGAAGATATGGTGACAGAAGGCTACGGCGGAGTAATCTGCGTGGAAGCGGGAGGACCAACACCTGGACTTGGCTGTGCAGGACGAGGCATTATTGCAGCTTTGGAAAAGCTGGCAGAGAAGGGTGCTTACGATGTGTATCAGCCAGACATTGTCTTCTATGATGTCTTGGGTGACGTTGTCTGCGGCGGGTTCTCAATGCCAATGCGAGGAGGCTACGCGGACAAAGTATTTATCGTAACTTCTGGAGAAAATATGGCCATCTACGCAGCAGCTAATATCGCCATGGCCATTGATGGATTTAAGGGAAGAGGGTACGCGGAACTTGGCGGCCTGATCTTAAATCGACGAAATGTAAAAAATGAAGATGCCAAAGTTGCTGAACTTGCAGAAGATATCCATACAGAAGTAGTTGCGTCTTTAAGTAGAAGTGACACTGTTCAGGAAGCGGAAGAGTTGAACAAAACAGTAATCGAAGCTTTTCCTGACAGTGAGATGGCAGCAGAATACCGTGCACTGGCAAAACGCCTGTTAGAGATTTGTGGGGTGAAAGAATGTTAACAAGAGTGAATGCAAAAGTTAGTCATGAGGGAGCAGAACTCCCTATTGGAAAAGCAAGTTTTCCAGCTCCTTTTGTATCCGGTTTGGAATATGCCTCTCCAGCCAGAGGGACATGGAATATTGTGCATACAGGGATGCTGATTCCTGGTGCCCATGAGATTTTTGTGTGTGCGGCTAGCTGTCTTAGAGGTGTGGTGCTTACTGCGGCTGAAATGCATGCGGAGGGACGTTTTTCCACTGTAGAGGTTCGGGAAAACAATCTTTTGGACGGCGATATGGAAGATCTGATCATTGACGGCGTCAGCGATATTATTGAAAAATTGCCTGTGCGTCCGCCGGCAATCCTTGTTTACACAAGCTGTGTGCATCATTTTGCCGGATGTGATCTGGATATGGTTTACGATGAGTTGCGTCAGCGCTATCCGAATATTGATTTTACAGATTGCTATATGAATCCAATCATGAGAAAGAGCGGACTGACTCCGGATCAGATTATGAGAAGCCGACTGTATGCCCTGTTAAAAGAGCGCCAGATTAATGAAAATGCAGTGGCCATTATCGGAAACAATCTTCCGACAGCCAAGGACAGCGATCTGATTCTTTGGTTAGAGGAACATGGTCTTAAGATTCACGAGATTACAGAATGTAAAACATACGAAGAATATCAGCAGATGGCGGAAAGCGCCGTATACATTTCTTATAACCCGGCAGCAGTTGCCGGGGGAGAGATGTTGGAAGAACGTTTGGGCGGCAAGCATTATTATCTGCCATTTAGCTATGACTTTGACGAGATAGAAGAAGGATTCCGAAGCCTTGCGCAGGTTCTTGGTATTCCTGCGCCTGATTTTGCAGCCAAAAGAGAAGCTTGCGAAAAGGCATTAAAAGAGACAAAGGATTTGATCGGGGACAGACCGATCGCCATCGATTACAGTTTCTGCACACGTCCGTTAGGGCTTGCAAGAATGCTTCTTCAGGCTGGATTTAACGTGCAGAGAGTGTATCTGGACGCAGTGACTGCTGGTGATAAAAAAGATTTTGATTATCTGAAAGAACAATATCCAGATCTGCTTTTATATCCTACAGTTCATGCAAAAATGCGTTTCATGTCTGAAAAAGAGCCTTCCAACATGCTTGCTATCGGGCAGAAAGCAGCTTATTTTGCCAACACCAATCATTTTGTAAATGTGGTTGAAGGCGGCGGCATGATAGGATACCAGGCCGTTTTGAAGACTTTGGAAGATATGCGAGAAGCATTTTTAGAAGAAAAAGATATGCGTTCCTTGATTCAAATCAAAGGAATGGGATGTGAGGGGTGTTGTGGACTA
>JAZQSD010000037.1:0-55316 GCA_045629925.1 Eubacterium sp. | reverse complement strand
TGTGTTGCTCAAGAAAGGAACAAGTTATATGGGTAATAAAGTAGGACTTGTTGTGGAAGGCGGTGGCATGCGTGCTATCTATGTTGCAGGTGTGCTGGACGTTTTTATGGAAAATGGCATAACATTTGATGGCGTTGTTGGGATTTCTGCGGGAGCCATTCACGGATCTAACTTTGTGGCAGAGCAGAAGGGACGAACCATTCGCTATTATAAGAGGTATTGTACAGACCGAAGAGTGATAGGTTTGCGCAGTCTGATTTTTACAGGGAACATTGTAAATACCAAGTTTTTTTACGAAGAGCTTCCTGATAAGCTGGATCCTTTTGACTACGATACTTTTGCCAATTCCAAAACAGAGTTTTATGCAGGCTGTACCAATGTTGAAACGGGAAAAGCGGAATATATCCACATCAAAGATATGAAAGCAGATATGGATGCACTGCGGGCGTCATCCTCACTTCCTTATGTGTCAAAAATCGTGGATTTTAAAGGAATGAAACTGCTTGATGGCGCATTTGCTGACAGTATTCCTTTAAATGCTTTCCGAAAAATGGGATATAAGAAAAATGTGGTGATTCTAAGCCAGCATGACGGTTTTGTGAAAAAACCAGAAGATGTGGCGAGAGCACAGAAGAAATATAAGAAGTATCCTAATTTTGTGAACACTATCGCCCACAGACATGAAGTGTATAATCAGACTTTGGCTGATATTAAAAAATATCAGGCGGAGGGAGATGTGTTTCCAATATATCCTAGCAGACCGATTGAACTTGGTATGCTGGTAAAAGATCCAGAGGATCTTCAGAGAATTTATGATATTGGTGTAGAAGATGCAAAAAATCTTTTGGATGATTTAAAACAGTGGATGAAGGAGGACTAGTCATGGCATTAAAACCAGATGATATTAAGAAAGTAAAAGCCCAGGGCTTTTTGTTAAATAAACATACAGACAATTTTTCCGGGCGTGTACTGCCAAGAGGCGGTATTTTTACAGCCCAGGATTTGGTTGCAATTGCGGAATGTGCAGAGAAGTTCGGCAACGGAAAGGTTGGCATTACATCCAGACTGTGTGCTGAAATCGTAGGTATTCCTTTTGATAAGATTCCAGAAGCGCAGGCTTTTATGGCTGAGCGTGAACTTTATTTTGGCGGAACCGGGGCAAAGATCAGACCTGTAACAGCCTGCAAGGGAACCACATGTATTTTCGGCAATTGTGATACCCAGGCATTAGCAGGAGAAATTCACGACAGATATTATCTTGGATGGGGCGATGTTGCGCTCCCACATAAGTTTAAGATTGGGGTTGGCGGCTGTCATCACAGCTGCATGAAACCTTCCCTCAATGATTTTGGTATTGAGGCACTTCGTGTCCCAGGACAGTTAAAGGAAATGTACCAGATCTATGTGGGTGGCACATGGGGAAAGACATGCCGCATGGGAACAAAGTTGTCTCGACTTGTTGATGCGGAAGAAATCTTTCCAATTTTGGAAAAGACAATTGTGTGGTTTAAGGAAAATGTAAATGAGAAAGAACGTCTCGGGATGGCCATTGACCGTTTAGGAATCGAAACCTTGGAGGAATTTGTTCTTTCTGATGCGAAAGTAGAGAAACCATTGTAAATGTCAAAACCAGTTAGAAAAACAATGCAAATCAAAACCAGTTAGAAAAGCAGTGTGAATAGAAAGAAGGAAATCGACCATGTGTGAAACAAAGGAAATCAGAAGAAGCTGTATTGATTGCGGTGTGACAAATTGCAATAAGATGGACAAAGAGTATCCACCATTTTGCCCTTCTGAAACGCTGGAACCAGAGTTTTTGGAAGAAGTAGTAAAGCTGTATGAGGAAGAGGAGAACCGACTCTGTGCAACAACTGCGGCAACAGTGGAATCAGACTATTACTGTCAGATGACTCGTCTGGAAGAGATTATTGAATTCGCAAAGCGTCTTGGCGCAAAGAAGATTGGTATCGCTACTTGCGTTGGTCTTATCAAGGAATCTGGCACTTTAGCCCGCATTCTTCGCAAGCATGGATTTGAAGTGTTTGGGGTAGGATGTAAATGCGGTACTGTTCGCAAGGTTGCAATTGGAATCCCTGAATACTGTGAAAATACAGGAGTGAATATCTGCAATCCTATTTTACAGGCAAAACTTCTGAATAAAGAGCAGACAGACTTGAATATTGTTGTGGGACTTTGTGTTGGCCATGACAGTTTGTTTTACAAATATTCAGAGTCGCTGACAACAACACTGGTTGCAAAGGACAGAGTTCTCGGTCATAATCCATGTGCTGCCCTTTACCAGGCAGATTTCTATTACAAGAAAAAATTGGAACCCTAAAATCTTAGATGGACAAATAGAGTCATTTGAACACAAAAGTGGTTTACATAAAATAGGAAAAGAAAATGAGCAAAACATCACTGACAACACTTTGTTATATAGAAAAAGATGGAAAATATCTGATGATGCATCGAATTAAAAAGAAAAACGATGTGAATCAGGAGAAATGGGTAGGCATCGGCGGTCATTTTGAAGAAGATGAAAGTCCGGAAGAATGTTTGCTGAGAGAGGCAAAAGAAGAGACGGGGTTGACACTTACATCCTATCGTTTCCGCGGCTTGGTTACATTTATCTCTGACAAGTGGCAGACTGAATATATGTGCCTTTACACCGCAGATGAATATGAAGGCGAGATTGGGGAATGTAACGAAGGTGAGCTTGTGTGGGTGCCAAAGGAAGCTGTAATGGATCTGAACCTTTGGGAAGGAGACAAGATCTTTTTCCGATTGCTCAATGAAGATGCTCCCTTTTTCTCATTAAAGCTTCGCTATGAAGGGGAGACTTTGGCAGAGGCAGTTCTAGATGGAAAGAATTTGTTAGAAAAATAAAAAATATTCATACTATTCATTTAAAATGCATATTTTAGTGGCAAAAAACACTGGAATATGCATTTTTTTACGATTTAACGTGAAAAAGTGATTGTTTTTTTTGAAAGGTCGAGTATAATAAGTTCATTAGAGGTTTGCAACCCTGCCGATGCAGGATTACATAGCCAGATATTATAACAAAGAGAGGTAATTAGAATGAAAAAGATTATTGCTTTACTTGCAATCGCTGCATTATCCATTTCATTAGTAGCATGCGGCGGAAATGATGCTCCAGCACAGAACGAAGGCGGATCAAGCGCAGCTCAGGAAGCTTCCAAAGAAGTATTAGTTATGGCTACAAACGGACAATTCCCTCCATACGAATACTATGATGGTGATGTTATGGTTGGTATCGACGTTGAAATGGCTCAGGCTGTAGCAGAAAAACTCGGCATGGAACTTCAGATTGAAGATATGGACTTTGGTGCAATCATTACAGCTGTACAGTCTGGCAAGGCTGACATGGGTGTTGCTGGTATGACAGTTACAGAAGAACGTTTACAGAATGTTAACTTCTCTGAATCTTACGCAACAGGTATCCAGGTTGTTATCGTAAAAGAAGATTCTGATATTGCTTCAATCGATGACATGGTTGGCAAGATGATCGGTGTTCAGGAATCTACAACAGGTCACATCTACTGTGCAGATGATCCAGAAAACGGCGGATTCGGTGCTGAAAATGTTACTGCATACACAACAGGTGCAAATGCTGTTGAAGCTTTAAAAACAGGAAAAGTTGACTGTGTAGTTATCGACAACGAACCAGCAAAAGCATTCGTTGCAGCTAACCCAGGTCTTAAGATTCTTGAAACAGAATTTGCTGTTGAAGAATATGCTATCGCAATTGCAAAAGACAACACAGATTTAGTTGAAAAAGTAAATGGTGCATTAGCAGAATTAAAATCTGATGGAACATTAGATTCTATCGTTGCTAAATACATCTCAGCTGAATAATACAAGAGATTTAGAGGAGTCATTAAGACTCCTCTTTTTTTGCAAAAAATCCTGTATAATTATTTGCAAAATGCAATATTTATGCATAAACAATGCATAAACAACTGGCGTTATGATTTTGAATGTGATATACTATACTGCGTTAATTGAAACACAACAAAAAGGAGATAGATATATGCAAACAATTATGGCGTTAGCATTGAGCAGCAACGCACAGACATGGTTTACAAAATTACAGGCTGATTTGTATCAGACCTTTATTGAAAAAGATCGTTGGCAGATGTTTTTAAAAGGTCTTGGTATTACTGTAGAAGTAGCACTTCTGGCGTTAGTTTTAGGTATTATCTTTGGTGTTTGTGTAGCGGTTGTTCGATCTACACATGATCAGAGAAGAAATAAGAAGAAAACAGTTGGCAGCATTATTCTGGATATTTTGAATGTTATCTGCCATATTTATTTAACAGTAATCCGCGGAACCCCTATGATGGTTCAGCTTTTGATCATGTATTTCGTAATTTTTGCATCATCAAGAAATACAGTTCTGATTGCAATCCTTGCATTTGGCATTAACTCTGGTGCTTATGTTGCAGAAATCGTGCGAAGCGGTATCATGTCAATTGATGCTGGACAGATGGAAGCAGGCCGTTCCCTTGGTTTAAGCTATGGACAGACTATGAAGTCAATCATTATCCCACAGGCGTTTAAAAACATTCTGCCTGCATTGGGAAATGAAATGATTGTTTTGTTTAAAGATACATCCTTGGTAACCGTAATTGGTCTGATGGATCTTACAAAAACTGCACAGGTTATTGCAGGTGCAACATATCAGGCGTATGTGCCATTGATCGCAGCAGCGATTGTGTACCTTGTATGTGTAATTGCTTTAAGCAGAGTCCTTGCAGCAATAGAAAGGAGATTAAGAGCCGGTGATAAGCGTTAATAATCTTACGAAAAGCTTTGGAGACCACATTGTATTAAATGGTATCACAGAGCATATCAGCAAAGGTGAAAAAGTGGTTGTAATCGGGCCATCCGGTTCTGGTAAATCCACATTTTTAAGATGTCTGAACTTGTTGGAAGAACCAACAGATGGAAATATTATTTTTGAAGGGATTGACATTACAGATCCTAAGACAGATATCGATATGATTCGCAGACAGATGGGAATGGTGTTCCAGCAGTTTAATCTGTTCCCACACATGACAATCAAAGATAATATCAAGCTTGCTCCTTTGAAATTAAAATTAATGACAGAGGAAGAAGCAGAGAAAAAAGCGCTGGAGCTTTTGGAACGAGTTGGATTACCTGAAAAGGCAAATGTTTATCCAAAACAGCTTTCTGGTGGACAGCAGCAGCGTATCGCTATTGCTCGTGCGTTAGCTATGAATCCAAAGGTTATGCTTTTTGATGAACCAACATCTGCCTTAGATCCAGAGATGGTAGGAGAAGTTCTTGAATTGATGAAAGAACTTGCTGATGATGGTATGTCAATGGTTGTTGTAACACACGAGATGGGCTTTGCCAAGGAAGTGGCAACACGTGTGCTTTTCATTGATGGCGGAGTGATTGCAGAACAGAATAATCCAAAAGATTTCTTTGAAAATCCACAGCATCCTCGTTTACAGGAATTTTTATCCAAAGTGCTTTATTAAAAGTTAATCATATGAAATTATTTTAAAAACGAATAAAATATCATACCATTGTAAATACTCCTAAAAAGGAGTGAGCGTATGAAACAACAGATTGGAAGACAGAGCCTCGCTTTTAGCGAGGCTCCTTTTATTTTAGAAAGTGCTTCAGTAGTTGGCACAAAAGAAGGCGAAGGACCACTTGGGAATTTGTTTGATGCAGTGGGAAAAGATGACCGATTCGGTGAAGATAAGTGGGAATCAGCGGAGAGTGAACTGCAAAAGGAAGCGATGGCAGAGGTGCTAAAGAAAAGCCAGGTAAAGAATCAGGACGTTCGATACCTTTTTGCAGGAGATCTGCTGGGGCAGACCATTGCAACTTCATTTGGATTAAAGAATTTCAAGATTCCGTTGTTTGGAGTTTATGGAGCCTGTTCTACTTCCGGAGAGGCATTGGCGCTGGCGGCCATGACGGTTTCTGCCGGCTATGCAGATGTGGTGGCTACTGTCACTTCAAGTCATTTTGCCAGTGCGGAAAAACAGTTTCGTTTTCCTTTGGAGTATGCCAACCAAAGGCCCATGAGTGCCACTTGGACGGTAACTGGTGGAGGCGCTTTTCTGGTTTGCAACAAATCGTATTTTATAGAAAAAAGAAGTCAAAAGATTCGAAAAATGCACAATCAGCCTGTTTTGAAAAAGGATTCTTTTCAGGAAGAGATATATGGAGTTGCTATAACGGGAATTACCACTGGAATTATTGTGGATTATGGTGTCAAAGACGCTATGAATATGGGGGCTGCCATGGCACCGGCAGCAGCGGACTGCATATATAATCATCTGCAGGATTTTGGCCGTGAGCCATCTTATTATGACCGGATCATAACGGGAGATCTTGGTGTTGTGGGACAAGAGATCTTGATTGAACTTTTGGCTCAGCGCGGTGTGGATATATCTGGTGTGCATACTGACTGCGGCATAGAGATCTTTGACAATGAAGCTCAAGGGACAGGTTCTGGAGGTAGTGGATGTGGCTGCTCTGCTGTGACACTGAGCGCTTATTTCCTGCCACTTTTGCGACAAGGGAAATTAAAGCGAATTTTGTTCGTACCTACAGGAGCACTTTTGTCAAAAATTAGTTTTAACGAAGGACAAAGTGTACCAGGGATTGCTCACGGGATCGTTCTAGAAGCTGTGGAGGTACAGTGATGGAATATGTGGCTTTTTTTGTTTTGTGGTGGATCGTCAATGGTGGTTTAGGATGATATGAAGGAGAGTTTTATGGATTATGTGAAAGCATTTGTTATAGGAGGAATCATCTGCGGATTAGTACAGATTTTGCTTGAGAAAACCAAGATGCTACCGGGAAGGATTATGGTGTTGTTAGTCTGCACGGGAGCGGTGTTGGGTGCGGTACAGGTGTATCAACCTTTTGTAGAATTTGCTGGAGCGGGTGCTTCTGTGCCATTATTGGGATTTGGCAACGTTCTGTGGCAGGGAATGAAGGAAGCTATTGATAAGGATGGTGTGCTTGGACTTTTTACAGGGGGCTTTACGGCAAGCGCTGTAGGTTTGTCTGCGGCACTGATTTTTGGATATCTGGGTTCACTTGTTTTTCGTTCAAAAATGAGAAAATAGCAGGGAATGTATAAGCTTAGGGAAAGTGGTTACACTTATTATCAGAATGCAAAATAAAGGCATTAGAAATAAGAACAAAGGTAACTTTTGTAGAAGAAGGAGAACTATTATGAAAAAGATATTGGTAATGATGTTGATGATTGTTGTGATGGCATCCATGGCTGCCTGTGGCGGTCGAAACGACAAAAATAACAATACTGCCGTAGAAGACAATGTAAATGATACTAATGGAGTGAATGACGGAATCAACGACGATGTGAACAACGGAATCAACGATGGTGTGAACAATGGAGTAAATGGTGGCGTAACAAATGATATGAATGGTACTGTTACAGATGAGGGTGTAACTGGAACAAATGATGGTGTGATTCATGATGTAGGTGAAGATATCAAAGACGGCGCCGAGGATATCAAAGAAGATATGAAAGACGGCGCTGAGGATATCAAAGAAGATATGAAAGACGGTGCCGAAGATATCAAAGATGATGCCAGAACAATCAGGAATGATGTTAGAAAGACGGTAAGATCTAATCGCTAGGGAGAAAACAGAAAATAGAAGAGCCTAACTGGTATAAAAAAAGATGTATCTGCATGCAAGCATGCGATACATCTTTTTGTTGATTCTTATTTATTCGTCTACTGTGTAGTTTGGAGCTTCTTTTGTGATGTGAATATCATGTGGATGAGATTCTTTTAAGGAAGCTGCAGAAATCTTAACGAATTTGCCTGTTTCTGCTAATTCTTTGATTGTCTTAGCACCACAGTAACCAAGACCTGCACGGATACCACCGATTAACTGGAATACAGTATCTTCAAGTGTTCCTTTGTATGCTACACGGCCTTCAACACCTTCTGGAACAAGCTTCTTAGCATCGCCCTGGAAGTAACGGTCTCTAGAACCATTTTCCATAGCTGCGATAGAGCCCATACCACGGTATACTTTGTATTTACGTCCCTGGTAAAGTTCGAATGTTCCTGGAGATTCGTCACATCCTGCAAACAGGGAACCCATCATAAGTACGCTTGCACCAGCTGCGAGAGCTTTTGTACAGTCGCCGGAGTACTTGATACCACCGTCAGCGATGATTGGGATGTTGTATTCTTTTGCAACTTTGTATGCATCCATGATTGCTGTAATCTGTGGAACACCGATACCAGCAACGACACGTGTTGTACAGATAGAACCAGGTCCGATACCGATCTTAACAGCATCTGCGCCAGCTTCGATCAGGTCTCTTGTACCTTCGCCTGTAGCAACGTTACCAGCGATAACCTGAAGATCAGGATATTTAGCTTTGATGTCGCGAAGTGCGTTAAGTACGTTTACAGAGTGTCCATGAGCAGAGTCAAGAACGATTACGTCAACGTGAGCAGCAACAAGTGCGTCTACACGTTCCATCATGTTAGGAGTGATACCTACACCAGCACCACATAACAGACGGCCCTGTTCGTCTTTTGCAGAGTTTGGATATTTGATCTGTTTTTCGATATCTTTGATTGTGATAAGACCTTTCAGGTTGAAGTCTTTATCAACGATTGGAAGCTTTTCTTTTCTTGCTTTTGCAAGAATTTCTTTTGCTTCTTCTAATGTAATGCCTTCTGGAGCTGTAATCAGACCTTCAGAAGTCATGGATTCTTTGATTTTCTTTGTAAAGTCTGTTTCAAACTTTAAGTCACGGTTTGTGATGATACCAACTAATTTTGTTCCTTCTGTGATAGGCACACCAGAGATACGGAACTTAGCCATCAGCTGATTAGCATCATCTAATGTATGTTCTGGAGAAAGTGAAAATGGATCTGTGATAACCCCGTTCTCAGATCTTTTAACTTTGTCAACTTCATCAGCCTGCTGTTCTACAGACATGTTTTTATGAATGATACCGATACCACCCTGACGAGCCATAGCGATAGCCATTCTGTGTTCTGTTACAGTGTCCATGCTGGCACTCATCATAGGAATGTTCAGTGTGATTTTGTTAGTTAATTTTGTTGTCAGATCAACCAAGTTTGGTGTCACTTCTGAATATGCTGGCACTAAGAGCACGTCGTCAAATGTAATGCCATCACCGATGATTGTTCCCATTTTCGTTTCCTCACTTTCTCGTAAATATACCCAATTTTGTCCAATAAAAACAAAGAGAAACTCGCCGTGCGTGCTTCTCGTTTTAACAATTATAGTTTTTTAAAATGTTATTGTCAATCAATTTAGGGGGCTAGTTTCTTTTTTTTACAAAATGTGATATTTTTAATTGGAAAATGTGATTTTATTAGAAAAAAGCTACAATGAATGGGAAAATTAGTTGCGAAAAATTCGGAAAAAACCGCATAATAATAGCAAAAAACAGGAGATAATTGGAAATGGAATTTCGACCATGCATTGACATCCATAATGGAAAAGTGAAACAGATTGTTGGCGGAAGCTTAAAAGATGAGGGAGACCAGGCACAGGAGAATTTCGTGTCTGCACAAGATGCGGGATTTTATGCAAAATTTTATAAAAATGACGGGATTTCTGGCGGACATATTATCTTGCTGAATGCAAAAGACAGTCCGTATTATGAAGAAACCAAGCAGCAGGCCATGTTGGCCCTTAAGGAATATCCGGGAGCGCTGCAGGTTGGCGGAGGCATTACTGCCGATAATGCAGCAGAGTTTCTAGAGGCGGGAGCCAGCCATGTAATCGTAACTTCCTATGTTTTTAAAGATGGAAAGATTAATTATGACAATTTGAAAAAACTTTTTGCAGTGACAGGAAAGGAACGTTTGGTTCTGGATCTTAGCTGCCGCAAAAAAGGGGATGATTATTATATCGTTACTGACCGCTGGCAGAACTTTACAGAAGAAAAAGTAACGCTGGAACTTCTGGATGAGTTGTCTGCTTATGCAGATGAATTCTTGATTCACGCAGTGGATGTGGAAGGGAAAGCTTCCGGAATAGAAAAGGAACTGGTGCAGCTTCTTGGAAACTGGGGCAAGATCCCAGTAACATACGCAGGCGGTGTTGGATGTTTTGAACATCTAAAGCAGCTTCGAGAATGGGGACAGGGAAGATTGAATGTGACTATCGGAAGTGCCCTTGACTTGTTTGGCGGTGATATGGCCTATGAGGATGTTCTCGCATTTTTGAGATAACATCCTGAAAATATATTTTGAGAATAAAAAAGATTGTTTTTGTTCAGAAAGAAGGAATTACAATGACGGTAACCAGACCGATTCACTATAAGCACACTGTGCGGGCCTCTTCCATAGGGTATGTTGTTCAGTCAATGATCAACATGTTTGCGCCGCTTTTGTTTGTTACATTTCAAACTACATATGAGATCAGCATGGCGCAGATCTCTTTGCTGATCGCTTTGAATTTTGGGTCCCAGATAGCCCTTGATATTGCAGCGACAGCGTTGGCAGATAAGATCGGTTATCGCAAATGTGTTGTTGCGGCCCATATTTTTGCGGCCATCGGTATCGGTGGTTTGGCATTCTTCCCAGAAGTGTTGCCGACACCTTTTGCAGGCCTTGCAGTAGCTGTTATGATTTACGGCGCTGGAGGTGGTCTGACAGAAGTTCTGCTTACACCAATCGTAGAAGCGTGCCCGATCGAGAGAAAAGATAAGGCAGTCAGCATGCTGCATGCATTTTATTGCTGGGGCTGTTGTCTGGTAATTATTTTGTCAGTGGTATTTTTCAGAACAGCAGGAATCCAGAACTGGAAGCTGCTTGCAATGCTTTGGATGATTCTGCCAATCGCAAATGCCATTTATTTTCTCTTTGTACCAATGTACGAGCTGGTGTCAGAAGAAGAGAGAATGCCAATTAAAAAATTATTCAGTTCCGGAATGTTCTGGTTGTTGTTCATGTTTATGTTTTGTGCCGGTTCTAGCGAAATGGCCATCGCCCAGTGGGCATCTCACTTTGTGGAAGAGGGCTTAGGGGTGTCAAAAACAATTGGAGATCTTCTGGGACCTTGTCTTTTTGCAGCTCTAAAAGGTGCAGAGAGAACCTGGTATGGAAAGTTTGGAAATGAGAAAAGGCTGTGGCATTTTATGCTAGGCTGTTCTATCGTATGTGCCCTGTGCTATGTGGTAGTTGGTGTTGCAGGCTCAGCGCTGCTGGCCTTGGCGGCCATCGGTATCGCTGGTTTTACAAACGGTGTTATGTGGCCTGGAACATTTTCTACAGCAAGCAAAGTTATGCCTACTGGAGGAACTGCCATGTTCGGCTTGCTGGCACTGGCTGGTGACTTAGGATGTGGCGCAGGTCCAGCAATTACAGGAGCAATCTCCTCTCATTTTGGAGATAACTTGAAAGTAGGATTCTTGTTCAGTACAGCTTTTGCAGGGATTATGGTAGTCGGATTGATTGGATTGAAATTGTATCAGTCCAGACAGAAAGGGAAACAATTGATTTAATTTTTAATAAACGTCATGAAAAAAACAGGTGCATCTTTGTTGATGCACCTGTTTTAATATCTAATATTTTATTTCTTAATCGCCGCACGTTTTCTCATTGTTGGATCGAGAATTTTCTTGCGGATTCTAAGGGCTGTTGGTGTTACTTCTAACAGCTCGTCTGTGTCGATAAAGTCCAAAGCCTGTTCTAAGCTTAAGATACGAGGTGGTGTCAGTGTCAAGGCTTCGTCAGCACTGGAAGAACGAGTATTTGTAAGGTGTTTTTTCTTACATACGTTCAGCTCGATGTCCTCTGCTCTAGAGCACTGTCCGATGACCATGCCGGAGTATACTTTTTCACCAGGTCCGATAAAGAGCGCTCCTCGTTCCTGGGCGGAGAAAAGACCGTAAGTTACGGATTCGCCGGATTCGAAAGCAATGAGAGAACCAAGTTTGCGGTAGCTGATGTCACCCTTGTATGGAGCATAGCCTTCGAAAATAGTGTTGATGATACCGTTTCCTTTTGTATCTGTCATAAACTCGCCACGGTAGCCGATAAGACCACGGGATGGAATCATGAATTCCAGACGTGTATATCCGCCGCTGATGCTTCCCATGTTCTGCAGTTCCCCTTTTCTCTGGCTTAACTTTTCGATAACAACGCCGGAAAATTCGTCTGGCACGTCAACATAAGCTCTTTCCATTGGTTCTGTTTTCTTGCCGTTTTCGTCTTCTTTAAAAAGAACCTGAGCTTTACTTACTGCAAATTCATATCCTTCACGGCGCATATTCTCGATAAGAACAGAAAGGTGAAGTTCACCACGGCCAGAAACTTTATAGCTATCGGCATTTTCTGTTTCTTCCACACGAAGACTTACGTCTGTGTTAAGCTCTCTGAACAATCTGTCGCGGATGTGGCGGGAAGTAACGAATTTACCTTCCTGACCAGCTAAAGGACTGTCATTTACAATGAAGTTCATTGCGATAGTTGGCTCAGAAATCTTCTGGAATGGGATTGGTTCTGGATTCTCTACAGCACAGATAGTATCTCCGATGTGGATGTCTGCGATACCGGAAATCGCTACGATAGAACCGATGTGCGCTTCCTTAACGTCTATTTTGTTTAATCCGTCAAACTCATACAATTTGTTGATGCGGACCTTTTTCTTCTTGTCAGGTTCGTGTGCATTTACCACGATTGCTTCCTGATTGATCTTCAAGCATCCGTTGTCAACCTTGCCAACGCCGATACGGCCTACATATTCATTGTAGTCGATAGTGCTGATAAGAACCTGTGTGTTGGCATCAGGGTCTCCTTCAGGAGCTGGGATATAATCAATAATGGTTTCAAAAAGAGGCACCATATTTGTTGGTTCATCACCAAGGTCTAACATGGCATAGCCATTTTTTGCAGATGCGTAGATGAATGGGCATTCAAGCTGTTCATCAGAAGCATCCAGATCCATAAACAATTCTAATACTTCGTCAATCACGTCATCAGGTCTTGCCTCTGGACGGTCAATCTTATTGATGCACACGATAACTGGAAGGTCTAATTCCAACGCCTTCATCAATACGAATTTTGTCTGTGGCATAGCGCCTTCAAAAGCATCTACTACAAGGATTACACCGTTAACCATTTTTAAAACTCGTTCTACTTCACCGCCGAAGTCTGCGTGGCCTGGTGTGTCAATGATATTAATCTTGGTATCTTTGTAAAAAACAGCAGTGTTTTTTGCCAAAATTGTGATTCCACGTTCACGTTCGATATCATTTGAGTCCATGACACGTTCCTGAATCTCCTGATTTGCGCGGAAAACACCGGACTGTTTTAACAGTTCATCAACCAATGTTGTTTTTCCGTGGTCAACATGGGCAATAATCGCAATGTTACGAATATCTTCTCTTGTTGTTTTCATATTAAAACCTTCTTTCTTTATAAGGCACAGTGTTTGCATTTAAAAAAGTTCAACTTTTACATTCTAGCATAAATATGTGAAATGACAAGAGTTATCGACAATTTTTGAGAGTGTGAAAGAGGTTGGAATGGTAAATTATGGAAGCCGACTAGTTCTAAATCTGCAGAAAAGAGAATAGTTTTTTAAGAAACGTAAAACGAATCGGGAAGACTCGAAACGTACAGTTGAGAAGGGAGAATACATAAATGACAGATAAGATGTTTGATAATAATCAGGTTTTCATGATGGGCGAAGTGGTTTCGCCTTTTCAGTTCAGCCATGAGGTGTTTGGAGAAGGATTTTTCATGGTGGAGATTGCAGTGAACAGATTGAGCAATTACGCGGATTACATTCCGCTTATGGTGTCAGAGCGTCTGGTGGATACCATGCAGGATTATACGGGAGAACTGATCAGTGTGTCAGGACAGTTCAGATCTTACAATCGCCATGATGAGAAAAAGAACAGACTGGTATTGTCAGTGTTTGTGCGGGAATGGGAGTTCGTTGATGAACTTGAGGAGAATGAAAAGACAAACCAGATCTTTTTGGATGGGTATGTGTGCAAAGAGCCTGTTTATAGAAAGACACCTTTGGGCAGAGAGATTGCCGATGTACTGTTGGCGGTAAACCGTTCCTATGGAAAATCTGATTATATTCCATGCATCTGCTGGGGGAGAAATGCGAGATTTGCATCAAGTTTTCAGGTGGGAAACCATGTGCAGGTATTGGGTCGTATCCAGAGCAGAGAGTATGTGAAGCGTGTCAACGAGGAAGAAACAGAGAGACGTATTGCCTATGAAGTGTCTGTCAGCAAAGTCGATTTTTTGGATGTTGATTAGATTCGGAGCGGATTATTTACCTATTATCAGCATAAGTGTCAAACGGATTCATCTTGCTTTTTTACATAGATTGTGTTAAAGTCTAGGCTCAGTCGGCTGTGCAATTCTGGCAGCTTTACATGAATTTTTGTTGAATTGTACAGTTTACAAGAGGAGAAAAGTAATGAAACGTGGAATCGTTCAGGTATACTACGGTTATGGAAAAGGTAAGACTTCAGCTGCTATTGGACACACAATCAGTGAGGCCAGCCGAGGCGGAAGATGTATTTTCATTCAGTTTTTAAAGGAAAGAGATGACGAGGAATTTGAGTTTGCCCATCGTTTGGAACCAGAGGTCAATCTGTTCCGTTTCCAGAAATCAGCAGAACTTTATGACAATCTTTCTGAAGAAGGCCAGTTTGAAGAACAGATGAATATGAAAAATGGCATGAATTATGCAAGAAAAGTGCTTACAACAGGTGAGTGCAGTCTGTTAGTTTTGGATGAGGTGCTGGGGCTTATCGATAAAAAGATCATAACCATTGAGGAACTGATCAAGCTGCTGCAGGCGAAAAGCAGCGAAACATCAGTGATCATGACAGGTCGTGTTCTTGATGAAACACTGCTTCCATATGTGGATGAAGTGTATCGCATCCAGACAGAGAAAGCATAAAAGATTGATAAAAAAACTACAATATTTTTGGAGCTTTCATTGACATTCGCAAAATCGAGTGCTATAGTGAACCCATGTATTGTGGGAATTGAATAAAAATGAAAGAGATAGAGGTTGCGTGAACCAAGAGTAGAAGATCTGATGTGACAGGCACAGAAGAGGATTTTCAAAAGGGGGGAACGCCGAAAGGAATTGTTTCCTGTGGATGATTCCTTGGGCATAAGATTAAGAATTTTATGACTGTCGTCGAAAGACGTTGCGCTATCGCTGGATGTAATACACATAGAGTGCGGAAAGGGTATTCTTTCTGTTGCTTTTCTAGTTTCTTTTGATTTGAGACAGAATATGATTTGTGAACATACAGGGGACTGGCGCAAGCCGGTCCCTTTATCATTTTGTAGAATTTATACATACGGGAGGAAGAGAGAAAATGGCGATTTTTAAAGGAGCAGGTGTTGCGATCGTAACACCCTTCAAAGAAAATTATGATGTGAATTTTGATAAATTGGAGGAGAACATCAATTATCAGATCGACAATGGTACGGACTGTATCATTATCGCGGGAACAACAGGAGAAGGTTCTACATTATCTGAAGAAGAACATATGCGTGTGGTGAAAGCAGCGGTAGAATTTACAAAACACCGCGTGCCGGTTGTTGCTGGTACAGGATCAAACTGTACAAAGACAGCTATCATGCTGTCACAGGAAGCAGAGAAAGATGGCGCAGATGGTCTTTTGATCGTTACACCTTATTACAATAAAGCGACTCAGGCTGGCTTGATCGCACATTATACAGCAATTGCAAATGAGACGAAATTGCCAATCATCCTTTATGATGTTCCAAGCAGAACAGGATGCGGTTTAGCTCCGGAAACCATTGCACATTTGGTTAAAAACGTAGATAATATTGTTGGGCTGAAAGAAGCTACAGGCAGTCTTTCTCATGCAGCACAGACAATGCATCTTTGTGACGGCAAGTTAGAACTGTATTCCGGCAACGATGATCAGGTGCTTCCAATGCTGTCTATCGGCGGTATCGGTGTAATCTCTGTATTGTCAAACATTGCACCACGTCAGACTCACGACATGGTTATGGAATTTTTAAATGGCAATATTGAAGCAGCAAGAAAGATCCAGCTGGACGCCATTCCGTTGATCAATGCGCTTTTCAGAGAAGTTAATCCAATCCCTGTAAAAGCTGCCATGAATAAGCTTGGCATGGGAGCCGGTCCACTTCGTATGCCACTGACAGAGATGTCTGATGCAGGCAAAGAGGTGCTTTTCGCAGAGATGGCAAAATTCGGCCTGTAATAACGAAAAATATGAGGGTAATAATATGACAAAAGCGATTATGTGTGGATGTAACGGACATATGGGCCGTGTAATCACAAATCTTTGCAAGGAAGATCCAGAGATCCAGATCGTTGCAGGTATTGATAAATATGACGGTATTCCAAATGACTATCCGGTTTTTGCATCTGTAAAAGATTGTGATGTGGACGCAGATGTGATCATTGATTTTTCAAATGCAAGTATTGTAGATGATTTGCTCTGTTACTGCGCGGAGAAAATGATTCCAGTTGTGCTGTGTACAACAGGACTTTCTGAAGGTCAGATTCAGCTTGTGCAGGAAACAAGCAAAAAAGTTGCAGTTCTTAAATCTGCCAATATGTCTCTGGGTGTGAACACTCTTTTGAAACTTCTTGCAACAGCAGCTCAGGTTCTGGCTCCTGCAGGATTCGATATGGAGATTGTTGAAAAACATCACAACCAGAAACTGGATGCGCCAAGCGGCACTGCTTTGGCGTTAGCAGATGCTATGAGAGATGCGTTGGAAGATGATTATGCATACAAATATGACCGCAGCCAGGAGCGCAAGAAACGTGATAAATACGAGATTGGCATTCAGGCGGTTCGAGGTGGCAACATCGTAGGCGAGCACGAAGTGATCTTTGCAGGTACAGATGAAGTAATCACTTTCAAACATCAGGCTACATCCAAGGCTGTGTTTGGAAAAGGTGCGGTGGAAGCGGCCAAGTTCCTTGCGGGAAAAGAGCCAGGATTATACGACATGGGCGATGTGATCGCAGCAAAATAAAAAGATAAGACTATCGGTGGTTGGTTTACATAACAACAGCTCTCGATAGTCTTTTTTCTTCTGGGGTTGGTTCCTAAAATATATACAAAAAAACCAAAGGGTGTTACAATGAAATGTGGTATAGCTATTTGATACATGTTACGACATTGGGAGGGAGTATCGAAACATGAAAAATGCAGCTGAAAAATATTTAACAGTATTAGCAAAACAGTATCCAAATATTCCTGCGGCTACAACGGAGATTGTCAACTTGAATGCTATTTTAAGTTTGCCGAAAGGGACAGAACACTTTATTACGGATATCCATGGTGAGTATGAACAGTTTCGCCATATTATGAGCAATGGCTCCGGAGCTGTCAGCCGTAAAGTGGATGATGAATTTGGAGACGAATTGGCATTAGCTGAAAGAAGACAGCTTGCCATGCTGATCTATTATCCTGAGAAGAAGTTAGAAGAAATAGAAAGTACTATGCCGGATGAAGATGCGCTGCATGATTGGTACCGCACAACAATTCTTCGAATGATCCGCATGTGTAAGAGAGCATCTTCTAAATATACAAGATCAAAAGTGCGTAAAGCGCTGCCAAAAGATTTTGCGTACATTATAGAAGAGTTGATGACTGGACGACCTGATATGAGAGATCAGGAGGCATACTATAATGAGATCATCAACGCGGTAATCCGCACAGACCGTGCAAAAGAGCTGATCATTACCTTTGGACATTTGGTGCGCCGTTTTACCATCGACCACCTTCATGTAGTAGGTGACATTTTTGACAGAGGTCCATATCCGCATCTGGTTATGGATGATTTGATCAGTCACCATTCCGTTGATATCCAGTGGGGAAATCACGATTGCTTGTGGATGGGAGCCGCTGTAGGCGAGCCTTGTTGTATGGCAAATCTGCTCCGCATTTCTGCAAAGTACGGCAATCTTGAGATTTTGGAAGACGCATACGGCATCAACATGATTCCGTTGGCAATGTTTTCCATGGACACATATGGAAATGATCCGTGTAATTGTTTTAGAGTTGACACTTCTGCATCCACATACAATAAGGATTTTGCGGAGTTGGATGCTATGATGCACAAAGCGATTGCTGTTATCCAGTTTAAGCTGGAAGGCCAAATGATCAAGAAACATCCTGAGTGGAACATGGAAGACAGACTTTTGTTAGATAAGATGAATCTGGAAAAAGGAACGGTTATAGTGGAAGGCGTGGAATACGAACTTCGCGACACCAATTTCCCAACCATTGACCCAGCAGATCCTTACAAGCTGACTTTTGAAGAGGATGATATCGTGAAACGTCTCCGCAAGAATTTCTTGAACAGTGAACGTTTGCAGCGTCATATTCGTTTCTTATACACAAATGGAAGCTTTTACAAAATATATAACGGAAATCTTATGTATCATGGCTGTGTTCCTTTGAATGAAGATGGATCTTTCCAGGAAGTTGAAATCTATGGAGAGAAGTACAAAGGAAAAGAGCTGTATGATATTTTAGAATATTATGCAAGAAAAGCATTTTATTCCATGAATCCGGAAAATCGCGACAGAGGTCGTGATATTATGTGGTTCATCTGGAAAAATAAGAATTCTCCAGTGTTTGGAAAGACCAAGATGACCACATTTGAGCGCTATTTTATCGCAGATAAGGCCACTCATTTTGAGCCGAAGAATCCATATTATAAGCTGTATGAAAAGGAAGAGATTGTTGATCAGATTCTGAAAGAGTTTGGGCTTACTGAATCAGGCAGTCACATTATCAATGGTCATATTCCGGTAGCAGCGAAAAAAGGGGAATCTCCGGTAAAATGTAATGGCAAGTTATTAGTCATCGATGGCGGTTTCTCAAAAGCTTATCAGTCTAAAACAGGAATTGCTGGTTATACATTGATCTACAACTCCTTTGGGTTGATTCTTGCGGCCCACGAGCCATTTGAATCTATGGAGAAAACATTGAAGGATGATGTCTATGCCCCATCCCATATCATTATGGAACAGAACGTTACAAAACGAAAAACAGTTGGGGATACTGATACAGGTAGAGTACTGCGGGAAAACATCGCTGAGCTGGAAGAATTGCTGAAGGCATACAGAAGCGGTGAAATTATTGAAAATAATTAAAATAATTAAATACCAGGGATAGAGAGTTTTATGAATATTTTATCCATTGATAATTTAACAAAATCATATACAGAGAGAAAACTTTTTGATGAGACATCCTTTTTCCTTCAGGAAGGGGAAAAAGTCGGAATCTTGGGCATTAACGGCACAGGGAAATCCACGCTTTTAAGAATTATTGCCGGTGTGGAAGAGCCAGATGAGGGGAACCGTATTGTGGCGAACCATGTAGTAATCCAGTATCTTCCACAGAATCCGGAATTTTCTGAAGAAGATACCGTTTTAGAGGCAGTGCTTGGAAATAAAGGGTTTACTTTTGCTGATGCGAAAGGGAAAGACAAGAACAAAAGTCTGGATTATGTAAACCAAGCACATCTTGGAGAAGTATGGGATTTGGAAGGTCAGGCAAAAAATATGCTTACCACACTAGGTATTGCGGATTTTTCTCAGAAGATGGGACAGTTGTCCGGTGGACAGAAGAAACGTGTGGCCTTGGCAGCAGTGCTTCTTCGCACCTGTGATATTTTAATCCTTGACGAGCCTACCAACCATTTGGATCATGCGATGGCATCTTGGTTAGAGACTTATCTGAAAGGATATCGGGGAACGTTGATCATGGTTACCCATGATAGATATTTCCTGGACAGCGTGTCTAATAGGATTGTTGAGATCGATAAGGGTAAGATTTACAGCTACGATACCAATTATTCCGGATTTTTGGAATTAAAGACCCAGCGTGAAGAAATGGCCTTGGCCACAGAGAGAAAGCGTCAGTCTATTTTGCGAGTGGAACTAGAATGGGTAAAGCGCGGCGCAAGGGCTCGTTCTACCAAGCAGAAAGCTCGTTTGGAGCGATATGAAGAGCTAAAGAATCAGTCTGGTCCTGCAAAGGACGGAAAAGTGGAGATGGGCTCTGTGGCTACCCGTATGGGAAGAACCACCGTTGAGGTAGAGGGCCTTTGTAAGTCCTATGAGGGAAAAACACTGATTAAGGATTGGACATATACCTTTTTGAAAAATGACCGCATCGGCATTGTTGGCACAAACGGATGCGGAAAGACAACTTTGATGAAAATGCTCTGTGGCAGAATTGAGCCGGATGCAGGCAGCATCGTCGTTGGACAGACCATTAAGCTTGGTTATTATTCTCAGGAAATTGAGACGAGAAAAGAGGCGGGCATCGCGTACATGGATCCTGCCATGCGAGTGATTGATTATATTAAAGAAACAGCAGAGTATATCCGTACAGATGAGGGGCTTATCAGTGCCTCTGCAATGCTGGAGCGGTTCCTTTTTCCAGCAGAAGCTCAGTACAGTTTGATCGGAAAGCTGTCCGGTGGCGAAAAGAGACGTCTGAATCTGTTGCGAGTGCTGATGGAAGCACCAAACGTGCTGATCTTAGATGAGCCTACAAATGATCTTGATATTACGACGCTTACTATTTTGGAAGATTATCTGGATCATTATCAGGGGATTGTGATTACCGTATCTCATGACAGATATTTCCTTGACCGTGTTGTCAGAAGGATGTTTGCTTTTGAAGAGGGCGGATATCTGAAACAATACGAAGGTGGATATACAGATTACATGCTCCGAGTAGAAGGGGACAAGGCATTTGCTTCAGGAAATGCAGAAGGAAACCTGGCTGGAGGCATGATCAGACTGGAAGATACCACAGGAGCCTCTCTGCAGAGCAAATCCGGTGGAGGCCGTGAAGCATATGAAGCGGCAAAAGCTTCCAGAGAGAAAAAGTTGAAATTTTCTTATAAAGAGCAGAAAGAATATGAAACCATCGAAGAGGATATTGCTGCTTTGGAGGAGAAGATTGAACAGTTAGAGGCAGAGATTACCAAAAATGCCAGAGATTTTGTGAAGTTAAATGCACTGTCCAAGGAGAAAGAAGCGGCGGAAGTTGCTTTGGAAGAAAAGATGGAGCGTTGGGAATATCTGGAAGATCTGGCAGAGCGAATCCAAAACGGAGAATAGGTTGACATAATATATTGGAGAAGAAACATGGAAGTAAATTTACAGGATATTTCTGACGGCAAACTGTATGGATTAAATGACATGGTAAAGGTTGGTTGTCACGATTGCGCAGGTTGCTCAGAATGCTGCAGAGATATGGGACAGTCAATCTTGCTAGACCCTTACGATGTGTATCGTTTGACAAAGAATCTGAAAGTTTCCTTTGAACAATTGATGGCGAAGCATGTAGAACTGCATGTGGAGGATGGGTTAATCCTTCCAAATCTTAAGATGACAGAGGATAGTGATCCAAGATGTGCATTTTTAAATGAAGAGGGCCGATGCAGTATTCATGGATTCCGTCCAGGTATCTGCCGATTATTTCCTCTTGGCAGAAGTTATGAGGAAGACAAATTGAAATATTTTCTTCTTACAGATGCTTGTCCGATTCCAAATAAAACAAAGATGAAGATCGGGAAGTGGTTAGAGATGCCACAGCCTGTGTCTTACGAAAAGTTCCTTGTTACCTGGCATAATTTTGTGAAGGGCATGAGAAATGTGCTAGAGACGCATAGGGAAGATGAAGCCTACACTAAAATGATTACAGTAAAGTTCCTTGAACTTTTCTATCTTCAGCCATATGAAACAGAAGATTTTTATGGAGAGTTCCAGAAACGCTTGGATGTGGCAAAGGTGCTGACAGGAATTGAGGTATAAGCGGATAGTGCAAGTTATACCTTTATAAAAAATAAAGCGATAAAGTCAAAAAAAAGATGTATCACATATGCGCATGTGATACATCTTTTGATTTTTTGATTACAGTTTAATTAAGCCGGATGATCCGCAACTATTCTTCTAATGTAGATGTACAGTGAGGGCATCTTGTAGCTTTGATGCTGATCTCTGTCTGGCAGAATGGACAAACTTTTGTTGTTGGTTCTGCTGGTGCTTCTTCCACTTTCTTTTCACCAAGTGAACGGAGTTTGTTGATGATCTTAACAAGGATAAATACAACAAGCGCCATGATGATGAAGTTGATTACATTGGAGATGAAAGAACCATACTTGAATACAGATACGCCAAGTTCTTCTGCTTCAGCCAGTGTTGCATATGTATTGCCATCCAGTGCGATGAACAGATTGGAGAAGTCGATATCTCCAATGATCAGACCAAGGAGTGGATTTACGATGTCTTTAACTAAGGAGTTAACGATTGCTGTAAAAGCACCACCAATGATAATACCAATTGCCAGATCCATCATATTGCCTTTGATGGCAAATGTTTTGAATTCTTCAATGAATTTTTTCATAATGAAAGCTCCTTTTATAGATTAATTTGTTAAAACATAGTTTAGCACAACAGGAACAATTTTTCCACAGAATTCTTTGCCGTTACTGGCGGGTTACTAATTGTTTTTCTATAAAAAAGGTGCTAGCATATGACGGATAAGAGCATCCCGTAAGATATGGGAGCTGTGTTGTGGAAGTACTTGAAAGTGAGAGTTAAAAATGACAATTATTTCTACTATGTGCAAGTTGTTGATTGCAATGGTTTTAGGATATTTTTTGTTTAAAAAAGGTATTTTGAATAAGGAGACTAACAAAAACATTTCAAGCTTGATTGTGAAGGTCACCTGTCCATGTCTGATTATTTGCAGTGTTTCCACTGTTCCATCAGGAGGAGGCGCGGACATTATAAGACTGCTGATCGGAGGGGTTGTGGTTTACATAATAATGCCACTTTTTGCCAGACTGATCACAAAGATCATGAAAGTTCCGGCTCATCTTCGCGGCACATATATGTGCATGTTTATCTTTGCGAACAGCATGTTTATGGGTTATCCGGTAGTACAGGCGTTGTTTGGAGACATGGCAATTTTTTACAGCACAATCTTTAATATGCCATTTAATGTTTTGTATTTTACATTGGCTCTTAATTATTTTAGAAAAGATGCAGCGATTGAGTCTGGTAATTACCAGAAAGAGAAGATCAACCCAAAGAATTTTGTCAACATGGGGCTTATCGCATCTGTTGTGGCGCTGGTCATTTATTTTGTAAGAATCCCTGTGCCAGAACTTGTTTTTGATTGCTTGGGATTCATCGGGGATATTACAACACCACTGTCTATGATCATCATCGGAAGCTCCTTGGCAGCAGTTTCCTTTAAAGAGATCAAAACAGAAAAAGGAATCTGGCCAATGATTCCGATTCGATTGGCACTGATTCCTTTCGTGGTATGGTGTATTATGCATTTGTTCACACAGAATCCTATGTTGATCGGTGTGTGCACCGCCAGTGCGGGAATGCCTGTGGCATCCCTAGTGGCAATGGGATCTGTCCAGTATGAACGCCAGGGCAAATGTGCCTCCATCGGTGTTGCAGTATCTACTGTCTTTTCGATGGTGTCCATTCCGATTATGGCTTTATTGTTAGGAGTAGCATAAATAAAAGCTGTTGTTTCATAATCTGTATTTCTAGGGCAGGAAGAAAAATTGCCTCGCGCAAACCGTTTTCAGGTTTGTAAGAGCCAATTTTTTTCCTGCTTGGATACAGTAGAACAACAGCCTTTTTTATTTACTCATATCTTTAGACTTCTGAACGCAGGCGCGCTGAGCGCTGATTACAGCGTCCCTAAATCCGTTTCGCTCTAACTCTGCAACGGCCTCGATGGTTGTGCCGCCTGGAGAGCATACAGCGTCTTTTAATTCCCCTGGATGTTTGCCGGTTTCAAGAACCATCTTGGCTGCGCCCAGAACAGACTGAGCGGCAAACTTGTAAGCCTGGGCACGTGGCATGCCGTCTGCAACAGCTGCGTCTGCCATGGCCTCGATAAACATATATACGTAAGCTGGGGAAGAACCGCTGACGCCAACTACCGCGTCGATGAGAGATTCGCTTACAACTTCGCATTTGCCAAAACTGTTAAAAATGTTAACGGCCAGAGCAAGTTCTTCTTCGGATACGTTATTATTTGCGCAGAGAGCACTCATGGATTCTCCAACAAGAGCTGGTGTGTTTGGCATGGTGCGCACAAGCTTGATCTCTTTCTCAAAAAGAGCTTCGATCTTGGCTATGGTCTGCCCTGCCGCAATGGAGATGATAAGAGCATCTTCCTTGATTGCATTTTTGATCTCAGGAATCACAACAGAAAACATATTTGGTTTTACTGCAAGGAAAAGAATATCCGCTTTAGAGCAGATTTCTATATTGTCTGTGGAAGCCTGGATGCCAAAGTTATTCTTCAGGCAATCTACGGCTGCTGGAAACTTGTCTGCTGCGATCACATGATCTGCATCAGAAAGGCCTGAGCCGATAATGCCGCTGATGATAGCAGAGGCCATGTTGCCGCCGCCGATAAATCCGATGATTTTATTCTTCATAATGAATCCTCCTAAAAAAGATTGCGCTAAATGTTCTCTTAAACAAAAATAAAATCCAGAATGATTTTTGCTTAAAAAAGCATTTAGATAAATAAGGCAGGGAACATGTTGCCCCCTGCCCCTTATTTTACATCGATTTAGAAATCTGTAAAGTTTTTCTCTTTACGTTTTTCAAGGAATGCTGTCATACCTTCTACTTTATCGTGAGTAGAGCATGTTAAACCAAAGAGGTTTGCTTCGTATTCAACAGCGTTCTTGATGTCCATGTCATAGCCGTTGTTGATAGCTGCTTTTGCAAGTGCTACTGCGTAGCTTGCGTTGCGAGCGATCTTGTTAGCCATCTTCATAGCTGTTTCCATCAGTTCTGCCTGAGGAACAACTTTGTTTACCAGACCGATTCTGTAAGCTTCTGCTGCATCGATGTTGTTGCATGCAAAGATCAGTTCTTTCGCACGTCCCATACCAACTAAACGAGCAAGTCTCTGTGTGCCGCCAAATCCTGGAATGATACCAAGGCCGCATTCTGGCTGTCCGAATAAAGCATTGTCAGATGCAATACGGATATCACATGCCATACAGATCTCACATCCGCCGCCGAGAGCGAATCCGTTAACAGCTGCGATTGTAACCTGACGCATATTCTGAAGTTTGAAGAATGGTTCAGACGCTCTCATACCAAATGCACGTCCTTCAGCACCTGTAAAGTTAACCATTTCAGAAATATCAGCACCAGCAACGAAAGATTTTTCCCCCGCACCTGTTAAGATGACAACCTTGATGTCGCTGTTTGCTTCGATTTCAGATAAAACAACGTTCAGCTCGTTAAGAGTTTCGCTGTTTAAGGCATTTAAAGCTTTTGGTCTGTTGATTGTTAACACTGCCACTGGGCCGTTAACTTCTAATAATAAATTGTTCATTGATATTCCTCCCTTAAATGAAATGCCAAATAGATAACAAAATTATACACTAAAATCTGGGAAAAAGGAATAGATAACTTTAACAATGTAAAGGATAAAAGGCTGTCCCGTCTGCCTTGCATAAATGATAGGAAAATGTTATGTTGGTTCTAATGCGAAAATTTTATGTGTACAAAAGACACAAATGAAAAATACAGAAAATAAATAATAAATTCAGAGGGTAAAGAAATGAAAAAATCCTATATATCAGAAGTTGTAAAAGCGATGCCAGACTCAGGCATTAAAGATTTTTTTGATGTGGCAAACACATTGGATGGAGCAATGTCTCTGGGTGTTGGAGAACCGGATTTTACTACTGCAGAACATGTGAGAGAGGCGGCTATCGCTTCTTTGCGTGCAGGACAGACAAAGTATACAGACAATAGAGGGACTGTAGAACTTCGAGCAGAGGCAGCCCGCTATCTGAAAAAATTCGATCTGAATTATGATGAAGCGGATGAGATACTGATCACTGTTGGTGCCAGTGAAGGGATTGACCTGGCCCTTCGTGCCCTGGTGAATCCTGGAGATGAAGTGTTGGTTGTGGAACCGTCTTACGTTTCCTATATCCCTTGTGTAATGATGGCTGGCGGTGTGCCTGTGCACCTTTGCATGAAGGAAGAGAATCGCTTCCGATTGACAGCCAAGGAGCTGAAAGATGCAATCACAGACAAGACAAAAGTTTTGATTCTTCCTTTTCCAAGCAATCCTACAGGGGCAATCATGGAGTTGGAAGACCTGGAAGCCATCCGTGAAATTATTATTGAAAATGATATTTTTGTAATCAGTGATGAGATATATGCAGAGCTTACATATGGGAAAAAACATGTTTCTATTGCGGCTTTGCCAGGAATGTATGAGAGAACAGTGGTGTTAAATGGATTTTCCAAGGCATTTGCAATGACAGGCTGGAGGCTTGGTATTGCAGCAGGGCCAGCGGAAGTGATTGCGGCTATGAATAAGATTCACCAGTTTACAATCATGTCAGCTGGAACCACTAGCCAGGTAGCTGCTCTTGAGGCGTTGACAAGCCCACTCCGTGAGCAGGAAGTGGCCATGATGCGCGATGAGTACAATGAAAGAAGAATGATTCTGGTGGAAGGATTCCGTGCAATGGGACTTGATGTGGTAGAACCAGAAGGCGCCTTCTATGTGTTCCCGTCTATCAAAAAGACAGGGATGACAAGCCAGGAATTTTGCAAGGCACTTTTGGATGATCAGAAAGTAGCTGTGATTCCGGGAGATGCTTTTGGCGAATGCGGAGATGGCTATATTCGAGTATCTTACGCATACAGCCAGGAGAATATCCGGATCTGTCTGGAAAAAATAGCGGCATTTCTTAAAAAATTAGGGATTTAAGAATGAAATATAGAGAGATAATTACTGGCAATTTCATATCACGACCAAACCGCTTTATTGCCAATGTGTTGATTGAAGGCAAGGAACAGGTGTGCCATGTAAAAAACACGGGCCGCTGCAGGGAGCTTCTCACACCGAATGCACTGGTGTTTTTGGAAGTGGCAGCCAATCCTGAACGCAAGACAAAGTATGACCTGATCGGTGTGCGAAAAGGGAATCGCTTGATCAATATGGATTCTCAGGCGCCGAACATAGCAGTGGGAGAATGGCTTGCGGAAGGGGAACTTTTTCCAGATGCAGTGCTGATTAAGAGTGAGAAGAAATATGGCAACTCCCGCTTTGACTTTTATGTGGAGACACCGGAGAGAAAAGCCTTTATCGAAGTGAAAGGCGTTACTTTGGAAGATGAGGGCGTAGTTCGGTTTCCAGATGCCCCAACAGAACGCGGTATCAAGCATATGGAAGAACTGATTACCTGTATGAAAGAAGGGTATGAAGCTTATATTATATTTGTAATCCAGATGAAACAGGTTAGTCATTTTGAACCAAATGATGTTACACACAAAGCATTTGGAGATACCCTGCGAAAGGCGCATAATGCTGGGGTGAAAGTGCTGGCTTACGATTGTGTTGTTACAGAAAATGAAATGTGGATCGACAGGCCGGTGTCGGTTCGATTATAAGGAAAATAATGATCGAAGATTTTGATTTGAAACAGGCGGTGGAACCGCTGCTTTCTTGGTATCAATTGAATAAACGTTCTCTCCCGTGGAGAGATCAGGTGTCACCCTACCGTACCTGGGTATCAGAGATTATGCTTCAACAGACCAGAGTGGAAGCTGTAAAACCTTATTTTGCTCATTTTATGGAAGCATTACCAGAGATCAAGGATCTTGCAGAGTGTCCTGAGGAGAAACTTTTGAAGTTGTGGGAAGGGCTTGGATATTATAATCGTGTCCGCAATATGCAGATTGCAGCCCAGACCATTATGGAGCAGCACGGCGGAGAAATGCCTGCTGACTATGAGCTTATCCTAAAACTGAAGGGCATTGGCAGTTACACTGCAGGCGCCATAGCGTCCATTGCTTTTCAGATTCCTGCGCCGGCAGTAGATGGAAATGTGCTGCGTGTGCTCTCAAGGCTGACAGAAGATGATTCTGATATAATGAAGCAGTCCACAAAGACAAAAGTGGAGAATATCCTATTGGACTTGATGAAATCATCTGTGTTTGATCCAGGAGATTTTAATCAGGCCTTGATGGAACTTGGAGCAACCGTCTGTGTTCCAAATGGTGCACCACACTGTGATGTCTGCCCTTGGAATGCTATTTGCATGGCCAGAGGAAATGGGAGTTATGTAAACCTGCCTGTGAAGACAAAGGCAAAAGCCCGCAAGATAGAAAATCGTACAATTTTGATTCTTCGAGACGGAGATCATGTGGTGTTGGAAAAAAGACCTAAGAAGGGTTTGCTGGCGGGAATGTATCAGTTTTTAAATCTTACTGGAACATACAGTGACGAGGATGCGCTTAAATATGTGCAGCAGATGCAGCTGCATCCTATGAGAATTCAAAAACTGGAAGATGCTGTTCACATTTTTTCTCATGTGGAATGGCATATGACGGGATATATGATACAGGTGGATTCCCTTACAAGAGAAGATGCCAAGGTAGAGTTTGTGGAGATTAAGGATGCGCAGAAAAATTATGCGATCCCATCTGCTTTTTCAGCATACACAAAGTATTTGGATCTGAAACTGGGACCTCAAAATCGTTTTGAATAAAAGAGGAAGCCGGTGTGAAAACACACCGGCTATTTACATGAAAAAGATTTATGAAAAGAAATTATTTTGTAGCATCAAGTTAATCACTTAACTTGAGTTTAGTATATGATGTAAATGTGACCTTGATATGTTTAAGATGTGTTATTTTTGAAAATAAATTGTGAACGAATTATGAACAAGCAAAGTTAACAAATTTTTTAGATAAAAAAGGTTAAAAAAGTAGTATAATAAAGGTTACGAGACGAAAGAAAATACGCATATTTTGTGGTTTGTGTGATATACATAAGCTAGAGGTTGTATATGAAGTTATTGACGATTACTGTTCCCTGTTATAATTCGCAGGACTATATGGAAAAGTGTATAGGGTCTCTTTTAATAGGTGGAGAAGAGGTTGAGATCATTATCGTAGATGATGGATCCACGGATCGAACCGGAGAAATAGCGGATGCTTACGAGAAGGCATATCCAGAACTGGTGAGAGTAATCCATCAGGAAAACGGCGGTCACGGATCGGGAGTAAACACGGGTATCAATCACGCCCGCGGGCTGTATTTTAAAGTTGTAGACAGCGATGACTGGGTTGATCCGGTTGCTTACAAGCAGATCTTGGATACCTTGAGAAGTCTGATTCACGGTGGATGCGTGCTGGATATGATGGTCAGCAATGTTGTCTATGAGAATTTCAAGGCAAAGAAGCAAAAAGTGATCAGTTATCATAAGATTCTTCCGGAAAGACAGCTTTTTGATTGGTCTGAGACTAGGAATTTTCCAATGGGAAAATATTTTTTGATGCATGGACTTATCTACAGAACCCAGCTTTTAAGAGATTGTCACCTGCTATTTCCAAAAAATACATTTTACGATGACAATCTGTATGCATACGTGCCGTTTCCATATGTTAACACCATGTATTATCTGAATGTAGATTTTTACCGGTATTTTATTGGGCGAGAAGGGCAATCCATTCAGGAAGATGTGATGATTCGGCAGATCGATCAGCAGATTAAAATTAATAAAATGATGGTGGATGCGTATGATTTATATCGTTTGTCCAACAAGCATCTTCGCAATTACATGTTCAGTTATCTGGAACTTGTAACTGTGATTTCTACATTTATGCTGATGAGGTCTGGCACAAAGGAGAATCTGTTAAAGAAGAGAGACCTGTGGACTTATATCAAGCGAAAAGATATCCGCCTGTTCCACAAGTTGAGAAACAGGATTACAGGTCAGATTATCCATGTTCCAGGTGCAGGGGGACGAAAACTTTCTGTAAGGATGTATAAAATTTCACAAAAAGTGATTGAGATAAAGTAAAGGATAGGATTTACGAGAGATGAGTATATTAAATGTTGAACATTTGACACACGGTTTTGGGGATCGTGCGATTTTTGATGATGTATCTTTCAGACTTTTGAAAGGTGAACACATTGGGCTTATTGGAGCAAACGGTGAAGGTAAGTCTACATTTATGAATATTATTACAGGCAAGCTTATGCCTGACGAAGGCAAGGTAGAATGGTCCAAAAATGTCCGTGTTGGATATTTGGATCAGCATACTGTGCTCCAGAAAGGGATGACCATTCGCGACGTTTTGTCTTCTGCATTTGATTTCCTCTATGAGATGGAAGCGCAGATGAATGATATCTATGGCCGTTTGGGTGAGGTAGATGACGAGCAGATGCAAGTTTTGATGGAGGAGGCTGGCACTATCCAGGATCTTCTCACTGTTCATGATTTTTATATGATTGATTCAAAAGTAGAGGAAGTTGCAAAGGCATTGGGACTTCTTGATCTTGGTTTAGAGAGAGATGTTACAGACCTTAGTGGCGGACAGAGAACCAAGGTTCTTTTGGGCAAGCTGCTGTTGGAAAAACCAGACATCCTGCTTCTTGACGAGCCGACAAACTATTTGGATGTGGAACATATCGAATGGCTGAAGAGATATCTGAACGAATATGAGAATGCATTTATTCTGATCTCTCACGACATTCCATTCTTAAACAGTGTTATCAACCTGATCTACCATATGGAAAATCAGCGTTTGGACAGATATGTAGGCGACTATGACAAGTTCATGGAAGTCTATGAGATGAAGAAGGCTCAGCTAGAGGCTGCGTATAATAAACAGCAGAAAGAGATAGCAGACCTGAAAGACTTTGTAGCGAGAAATAAAGCCAGAGTTGCGACTCGTAACATGGCTATGTCCAGACAGAAGAAACTGGACAAGATGGATGTGATCGAACTGGCAGCAGAGAGACCAAAGCCAGAGTTTAATTTCCAGGAAGCCCGCACACCAGGCAGATATCTGGTACAGACAAAAGGACTTATCATCGGTTATGATGAGCCATTGTCCAGACCACTGGATCTTGAGATGGAACGTGGCATGAAGATCGCCCTTACCGGTTCTAACGGTATCGGTAAAACCACACTGCTTAAGAGCATTCTGGGCTTGATCAAACCATTAGAAGGTGAGATTGAGCTGGGCGATTACTTAGAGATCGGTTACTTTGAACAGGAAATGGATCAGAGCGTAGATACAACTTGTTTAGAAGAGATTTGGGAAGAATTCCCAGGTTTGTCTCAGTACGAAGTTCGAAGCGCCCTTGCAAAATGTGGACTTACAACAAAACATATTGAAAGTAAAGTTCGTGTTTTAAGTGGTGGGGAACAGGCGAAAGTAAGATTGTGCAAACTGATCAACCGCCCAAGCAACCTTCTGGTACTGGACGAACCAACCAACCATTTGGACGTAGATGCCAAGGCAGAATTAAAACGTGCCCTGATGGCATATAAAGGAAGCATCCTTATGGTTTGCCACGAACCAGACTTTTATGAAGACTGGGCAACAGCTGTGTGGGACTGCACTCAGTGGACAACCAAGTTATAGAGAAAATTAAATATTAAAAACAAACAAAAAATTAAGGCACCTATCCTATTATTTTAACGCAAACCGGTTGATTTTCTACCTTTGCTCCGCTGCTTATCTGTTCGCTGCAGTCCAAACTCGCCTGCGGCTCAGACAGTGGCCTTCCGCTCACGCTATGCTCGCAAAGCCAACGAAAATCTGCCAAGGTTTTTGCTTGTAAAATAATAGGATAGGTGCCTTTTTATTTTGGCATTTATTTAAAGTGTTTTTAGAAAATTTAATTTTCTCTATAACGTGCTTCACTCAGTTCGTTGAACACACGGTTCTTCATGTAGTACAGTTCGTCAGATAAGTCTACATAGATTTTTGCAGGGTTAACGAAACGCATGTTTTCGTCCCAGAGAGTGTCTTTTTCCTGCTTGCAGTATTCGCGAATCTCCATAACTGTTGGAGAGGTGTATACGCATTTCCCCTGGTCGAATACAGGAACAAGCATTTCGCGCATGGTGTATGTACCGCCTTTTAAGTGGGTGCGCTTCCATGTTGCATTTGGATCGAAAAGCATCAGGTCTTTGGATTCATCGAATACTTCGTGAACCAGTGCGATCAGGTCTGCTTTGATTTTGCCTGTTTCTTTGTCGTAAATACGATAGAACGTTTTATTGCCAGGGTTTGTGATCTTTTCTGTGTTTTCGGAAAGTTTGATCTTTGGAACATAAGAACCGTCTTCTGCCTGAATGGCTGTTAACTTGTATACGCCACCAAATGCAGGCCAGTCCTTAGATGTGATCAGGTTTGTTCCAACACCCCAGGAGCGAATTGTAGCACCCTGAAGCTTCAAACTTTCTACCAGATATTCGTCAAGATCATTGGAGGCGGAGATTACAGCGTCCTCAAATCCGGCTTCATCCAGCATTTTGCGGACACGCTTGGAAAGGTATGACAAGTCGCCGCTGTCCAATCTGACACCATAGTTTTTTAAATCAACACCAGATTCACGCATCTCTGTAAATACGCGGATAGCATTTTTAATACCTGATTTTAAAGTATCGTAAGTGTCGATCAGTAAAATACAAGCGTCTGGATATAATTCGGCATATTTTTTGAATGCAGTGTATTCATCTGGAAAACTCATGATCCAGCTGTGGGCATGAGTGCCTTTGATCGGAATGTCAAAAAGCTGTCCCGCAAGTACGTTGGAAGTGCCAACACATCCGCCGATCACTGCGGCTCTTGCACCATAGATGCCGGAATCAGGACCCTGTGCACGGCGCAGACCAAATTCCATAACGCCATCGCCCTTAGCTGCGTAGCAAACGCGGGATGCCTTAGTGGCAATCAGGGACTGATGGTTCATAATATTTAAGATTGCTGTCTCAATTAGCTGTGCTTCCATGATAGGTGCGATTACCTTGATGAAAGGTTCGCGAGGAAACATCACGCTTCCTTCAGGCACAGCCCAGATGCTTCCGGAAAAGCGGAAGGTGCTCAGATATTTTAAAAATTCTTCGTTGAAGATATTCAGGCTTCTCAGGTAACGAATATCATCTGGAGTAAATTGTAATGTTTTAATATAATCAATGACCTGGTCTAATCCGGCACAGATAGCGTAGCCGCCATTGCTAGGATTCTGTCTGTAAAAAGCATCGAAAACAACCATGTCATGTTTGCCGGTCTCATAATAACCCTGCATCATTGTGAGCTGATACAGGTCAGTCAACAATGTCAAATTTAAAGATCTCATAGTATCTGCCTTTCTTTTCTTTTTCAGAAAACAAATTTTCACAAATAGCATTATAACTCTTTTGATAAAAGGTGACAAGACAGTTGCAATGTTAAAAAAATAACACGACAAGGAACTGTAATTATAAATTATTCTAATAGTAATTATTGTGGTGAAATGATATAATGTGACCAATTATATTTAGGAGGACTGGTGGATGAAATTTATGAAAAAAATAATTTCTTTAATGGTTATTGTTTGTTTGATAATTTCAATTGTTCAGGTTCCAATTGATTCAGAAGCTGCTTCCAATAATGAATATACTGTGTACGGAGAAGCTGTGGAACGAGCAGAAGATGTATTTCATTATTTAGATGATTTTTATACAGACCAGCACCCAGACGCAGCCCTTCGGTCCAGACTTTTTCATCCGAGCGATTCTGCGTTTGTAAAAGATTTGGCAGAGCTGATTGTCTCTGGATGTACAACGGACAAGCAGAAAGCAGATGCAGTAGCACGTTGGATTGCCTCCAACATTACCTATGATGCAGGGGCATCTGCCCATGTAATGGATGCACTGTATGAAGAAAAGGGTAACTGTGTAAGCTATGCCATGCTGATGGAAGAATTGCTTCATCAGGTGGGAGTTCCAGCTATCGTTGGTACTGGTTGGCGTGGCAACTTTGTAGATATGACGAAGATGGATAAAGACATGTTTAATGAATATGGTCATGCATGGTGTTTTGTCTATCTTGATGATCAGTGGGTACTCTATGATGTTCTGTTTAATGAGTATGGAATATCTAATCTGGATTACATTGCAAAATGGTATTATTTACGAAATGTTGACTGGGTAGTGCCTGTCTATGATGAAGCATATGCACCGGTTGGTTTTCAGCGATTTGCGGCACCGGACGATTACAATGATATGATCTATTATTACGTGGATCGTATAGCGAATGTTGATAAAAGCGGCAAAATAGCTTCAAATAATACGGGGCGCGTGTATACTTGGCAAAATAATTATTTGGTAACACATAGTATCAATACAGATGAAGAAGACAGCTGGGACGGTACGTTCATAGAAGCGAGACCTGAAGAAGATGCTCAGATGCAACGCGGTGAAGTATATGTGGATGGCTGGCTCGTGAATGCTAATGGAAATGTATTTGCATACTGTTATGAAAATGGCAGTCAGCCAGCGTATATGGTAACCACTTACAAAGGTGAGCAGTGGATGTTTTTGACTGGCGGAAGCAGCAAGTTATTGCTTTCCACAGATCAGTTCCGCTTCCAGGAAGGACTTTTAACAGTTGAGACTGGTTATCGAGGTGAACCAATCGAAGTGCTTAGCCAGGAAGAAGCAGCTTTTGCCGAGATTTCGGATATTAGAACAAGTGATTCTAAGGTAATTGCTGTTGAAAACGGACAGCTTGTAGCAAAAAAACCAGGTTATGCAACAATAGAATGGGACGTTAAGATCAAAAACGATACAGGTTATTTGAGAGGGGTTCAGCATACAATAAAAGTTGTAGACCAGTTTAATCAGTATTCATTGGATAAATATAAAAAACCAGGTGAAGATGCTGTGACTCGTGTCTATGGGGCTACCAGATATAAGACGGCATATGGGATTTCTGACATTCTGAAAGAAGCCACAAGTGTTAGCAAATACGACTCCGTGATCATCGCAAACGGAGCTAATTTCCCGGATGCATTGGCAGGAAGTTATCTGGCAGCTAAGAAGAAAGCTCCAATCTTAATGAGCGATGGAGATCTGTATTCTGCAAATACGGCAGAGTTGTTGGATTACATAGACAGAAATATTGATAGAGAAAATATTTCTGTGGGACAGGCTGACAAGGTTGATATTTATATTTTAGGCGGTGACGCAGCTGTTCCAAATGAACTCCAGGAAGAGTTGCAGAATAGAGGATATAATGTAAAACGACTTTCTGGAAAGGGTAGATATGATACAAATCTTGCTATTTTAGAAGAGGCCGGTGTGACAGATGAGGAGATCTTAGTCTGCACAGGAACGAATTTTGCTGACAGCTTATCTGCTTCCGCAGCAGGCTTGCCAATCTTACTGCTGGATCCAAAAGCGACAAAGTTAACGGATAAGCAGAAAGAATTTTTAACCAACGCAAACAATGACATTACGATTATTGGCGGCGAAGCTGCAGTAAATAAAACAATGGAAAATATTCTTTCTGAATATGATGAAGATGGCAAAGCAGAACGAGTAAAAGGTGCCAATCGATATGAGACATCCGTTGCTGTGGCAAAGAAGATTTTTGGAGATGAAGCTCCAAAGACAGCGGTCATTGCATACTCACAGAACTTCCCGGACGGACTGGCTGGAGGACCTTTGGCATATTTCATGAAGGCGCCATTGATCCTTACAGGACCATTGATGAAAAATGGAAAGCCTGTTACTTCTGAAAATACAGCAACAACAGTAGCAAAATCATACATGAAAGAGTATAATATAACTCAGGGAATTGTTCTTGGAGGAAGCGGTGCTTTAAGCCAGAATTCTGTTTTGAATGTGTTTGGTTTATCTGATCAGAACGAGATTTTTGATGACAAATATAAAGCGCCATCATACTAAATTTTTACATAGGAGATTTCAAATTATGGAAAACAACTACAACGAAAACAACACAAATGAATACACATACGGAGAAGGCTACAATGCAAGCGAAGAGCCTGCAGCTGGTCCAGACACTTATTCTTATGAAGAATTTCCACCAACAGGAAATGATGTTCCACCAACAGATCAGGGACCACAGCAGACATCTTATTATCAGCCTGAACCAGCACCTAAGACAGGATTTGCCGTTGCATCTTTAGTACTTGGTATTATTTCTATCGTAATCTCTTGCTTAGGTTACAACATCATTACAGCAATTCTTGCCATTGTTTTTGGTGCGCTTTATCTTTCTAAGAAACAGCCACAGAGACGCGGTATGGCTATTGTTGGTTTAATACTGGGTATCGTTTCCATCGCGATCTTTGTTATCCTTATTATTTTAGTGGTTGTTTTTGCAGTTGGCATGTTTGCATCTGACCCTCTTTACGGAGAAATGTACAACGAAATCCTCAATGGCATGTACTAAAATAAAAGCCAAAAATCATTGACAAAAATAGCCTTACTACTTATACTATCATGAGATAAAAAATGTAAAGACATTGACGAAGACAGTAGATGAAGCGCAAACGTTACAGCGAGTCGGGACGGTGGGAGCCGATACTAGTAGAACTTCATTGAACATCACTTCTGAGTTGCAGACTGAAATCATGCAGAAAGTAGGTTCTGACGTACTCTCTACGTTACAGAGAACGGTATCCGGATGTATGTCCGCGTACTTCGATTAGGTGGTTTAACGGTTGCTTTATACGCTCTCGTCCTATTCGGGCGAGAGCTTTTTTGTTTTAATAATACCTTTTAAACCATCAATGCCTTTACGTTTGATCACTGTTAATTTCAATTGTTTTTTGAAGGGAGAACATTCAAATGTACGAAAAAGTATCGACAAATATGAACTTTGTTGAACGTGAAAAGAAAACAGAAGAATTCTGGAGAGAACAGGATATTTTCCGTAAGAGTATGGAAAATAGAAAAGAAGGAGAGACATATACATTCTACGATGGTCCTCCAACAGCAAATGGCAAACCACATATCGGTCACGTTTTAACACGTGTAATCAAAGATATGATTCCTAGATACCAGACTATGAAGGGCAACTACGTTCCACGTAAAGCAGGCTGGGACACACATGGTCTGCCTGTAGAACTTGAGGTTGAAAAACTTCTTGGACTTGATGGAAAAGAACAGATTGAAGAATACGGTCTGGATCCATTTATTCAGAAATGTAAAGAATCTGTTTGGAAATACAAAGGTATGTGGGAAGATTTCTCAGGTACAGTTGGTTTCTGGGCTGATATGGATGATCCATATGTAACTTACGATGACAACTTTATTGAGTCTGAATGGTGGGCGCTTAAGACAATCTGGGACAAAGGCCTTCTCTACAAAGGTTTCAAGATCGTTCCATACTGCCCTCGTTGCGGAACTCCACTTTCTTCTCACGAAGTAGCACAGGGCTACAAAGATGTTAAAGAACGTTCTGCAATCGTAAGATTCAAAGTTGCTGGCCAAGATGCATATATTCTTGCATGGACAACAACACCTTGGTCACTTCCATCCAACGTGGCACTTTGTGTAAATCCAAAAGAATCCTATGCAAAAGTAAAAGCTGCTGATGGATATACTTACTACATGGCAGAAGCACTGCTTGATACTGTTTTAGGCAAGCTTGCAGACAAAGAGGCAGGAACACCAGCTTACGAAATTTTAGAAACATGCACAGGTAAAGACTTAGAGTACAAACCATACGAACCATTGTTTGATTACGTTGTACCTGCATGTGAAAAACAGAAGAAAAAAGGTCACTTTGTAACATGCGCTGACTACGTTACATTGTCTGACGGTACAGGTGTTGTTCATATCGCACCTGCATTCGGTGAAGACGATAACCAGGTTGGTCGCAGATATGACCTTCCATTTGTTCAGTTTGTTGACGGTAAAGGTGAAATGACAGAAGATACTCCATATGCTGGCGTATTTGTTAAAAAAGCAGATCCAATCATCTTAAAAGAATTAGAAGAGAGAGGTCTTCTTTACGACGCACCTAAGTTTGAACACAGCTATCCACACTGCTGGAGATGTGATACTCCACTGATCTACTATGCTCGCGAATCTTGGTTCATCAAGATGACAGCAGTGAAGGAAGACTTAATCCGCAACAATAACACTGTTAACTGGATTCCAGAATCCATCGGTAAAGGCCGTTTTGGTGACTGGTTAGAAAATATTCAGGACTGGGGTGTTTCCAGAAACCGTTACTGGGGTACTCCATTAAACATCTGGGAATGTGAATGTGGCCATATGGATGCTATCGGAAGCCGTGCAGAACTGGCTGAAAAGAGTGGAAATCCAGACAATGTAAATGTGGAACTTCACAGACCATATATCGATGAAGTGACAATCCCATGTCCACATTGTGGTAAGATGATGCATCGTGTGCCAGAAGTAATTGACTGCTGGTTCGACTCTGGAGCAATGCCATTTGCTCAGCATCACTATCCATTTGAAAACCAGGATCTGTTTGAACAGCAGTTCCCAGCAAAATTCATTTCTGAAGCAGTTGACCAGACTCGTGGATGGTTCTACTCCCTTATGGCAGAATCAACACTGTTATTCAACAAGGCACCATACGAAAACGTTATCGTATTAGGTCATGTTCAGGATGAAAATGGTCAGAAGATGAGTAAGTCCAAAGGCAATGCAGTAGATCCATTCGAAGCATTAGAAACATATGGCGCAGATGCAATCCGTTGGTACTTCTACATCAACTCTGCTCCATGGCTTCCAAACCGTTTCCACGGCAAAGCAGTAGTGGAAGGTCAGCGTAAGTTCATGGGCACACTTTGGAACACTTATGCATTTTTCGTGCTTTATGCGAATATTGATAAATTTGACCCAACAAAATACGAACTGGAATACGACAAGCTTTCCGTTATGGATAAATGGCTGTTATCTAAGTTAAACTCTTTAGTAAAAGCTGTAGATGACAACCTTGGCTCTTATAAGATTCCAGAGGCAGCAAGAGCACTTCAGGAATTCGTAGATGATATGAGTAACTGGTATGTTCGCCGCAGCCGTGACCGTTTCTGGGCAAAAGGAATGGAACAGGATAAGATCAATGCTTATATGACACTTCACACAGCACTTGTGACAGTAGCAAAAGCGGCAGCTCCAATGATTCCATTCATGACAGAAGACATCTATCAGAATCTGGTAAGAAGAGTAGATGAGACAGCTCCTATGAGTATCCATCTCTGTGATTTCCCAGAAGTGAACTACGATATGATCGATGCAGAACTTGAAAAATACATGGATGTAGTTCTTAAGATCGTTGTTATGGGCCGTGCTTGCCGTAACACAGCAAACATCAAGAACCGTCAGCCAATTGGTCAGATGTTTGTAAAAGCATCTACAGAACTGCCAGAGTTCTTTGTAGAGATCATCGAAGATGAATTAAACGTAAAAGAAGTTGTATTCCGTGAAGATATCAGTGATTACACAAGCTATAGCTTCAAACCACAGCTTCGTACAGTAGGACCAAAATACGGCAAATTCCTTGGCAAGATTAAACAGGAATTAGAGAATATTGACGGTCATGCAGCTATGGCTCAGCTTAAGAGCACAGGTGTATTAAAACTTGATGTACCAGGTGCAGATGTACAGTTAGCAGAGGAAGATCTTCTCATCACAATGACACAGATGGAAGGTTACAACTCTGAGGGGGACAATGAAGTAACTGTTGTGCTTGATACAAATATGACACCTGAATTATTAGAAGAAGGTTTTGTTCGTGAGATTATCAGTAAAGTACAGACAATGAGAAAAGAAGCTGGCTTCGAAGTTATGGATCAGATCCTGATCACATACGATGCAAATCAGAAAGTACAGGATATTTTCTCTGCAAATACTGATACAATCCTCTCTGAAGTATTGGCGGTTGGCGTAGAATATGGTCAGCTTCGCGGTTATACAAAAGAGTGGAATATCAATGGCGAACATGTAGAATTGGGAGTGGAAAAACAATAATGACACATGCAGCATTTGACAAAGAAACTTTTAAAAAGAGTGTGAAAGACCATGTCAAAACACTCTATAGAAAGACTTTAAAAGAAGCTACAAAGCAGGAAGTATACCAGGCGGTAGCCTATACTGTAAAAGATGTTGTGATCGACCAGTGGCTGGCAACACAGCAGACTTTTGACCAGGAAGATCCTAAGATGGTTTACTATATGTCTATGGAATTCCTTATGGGTCGTGCATTAGGTAACAACCTGATCAACCTGACAGCTTACAATGAAGTAAAAGAAGCTTTAGATGAGATGGGATTCGACATCAACGCTATCGAAGATGAAGAGATGGATCCAGCTCTCGGCAATGGCGGTCTTGGCCGTCTTGCTGCCTGCTTCATGGAATCACTGGCAACACTGGGTTATCCAGCATACGGCTGCGGTATCCGTTACCGCTACGGTATGTTCAAACAGAAAATCCAGGATGGTTTCCAGATTGAAGTGCCAGATAACTGGTTAAAGAATGGATATCCATTCGAACTGCGCAGACCAGAACATGCCTTTGAAGTAAAATTTGGTGGCTATGTTCGCGCAGAAGGCATGGGAAATGGCCGTACAAAATTTATCCAGGAAGGATATCAGTCCATCCGCGCGGTACCATACGACATGCCAATCGTAGGTTACAACAACAATGTGGTAAACACTTTGATGATTTGGGATGCAGAGCCAATGGAATGTTTCCAGTTAGATTCCTTTGACAAAGGTGATTACCGCAAAGCGGTAGAACAGGAAAACCTTGCTCGTAACCTTGTAGAAGTTCTCTATCCAAACGACAACCATATCGCAGGTAAGGAGCTTCGTTTAAAACAGCAGTATTTCTTTGTGTCCGGCAGTGTACAGCGTGCAGTAGCAAGATACAAAAAGAATCATCCAGATATTCATAAGTTATATGAAAAAGTAACTCTTCAGATGAATGATACTCATCCAACTGTTGCAGTGGCAGAATTGATGCGTATCCTTCTTGATGAAGAAGGTATGACATGGGACGAAGCATGGGAGATCACAACAAAGACTTGTGCATACACAAACCATACAATCATGTCAGAAGCGCTGGAAAAATGGCCAATCGAGATTTTCTCCCGCCTGCTTCCGCGTATCTACCAGATTGTTGAAGAGATCAACCGCAGATTCCTGCTTACGATTGAAGCAAAATATCCTGGCAATCAGGAAAAGAAAGACAAGATGGCGATCATCCACAACGGACAGGTTAAGATGGCGCATCTTGCCATCGCAGCTGGTTTCTCTGTAAATGGTGTAGCAAGACTCCACACAGAAATCTTAAAACAGCAGGAACTGAGAGATTTCTATGAATTGTTCCCAGAGAAATTCAACAACAAGACAAATGGTATTACACAGAGAAGATTCCTGTATCATGGCAACCCAACTCTTTCCGCATGGATCAACGAGAGAATCGGTGATGATTGGGTTACAAACCTGCCACATCTGGAAAAATTAGCAGTTTTTGCTGATGATCCAAAGGCACAGCAGGAATTCTTAAATATCAAATATCAGAACAAACTGCGTCTGGCAAAATATATCCAGAAGCACAACGGCATCGATGTAGATCCTCGCTCTATCTTTGACGTTCAGGTAAAACGTCTTCATGAGTACAAACGTCAGCTCATGAACATTCTTCACGTTATGTACCTGTACAACAAGATCAAAGAGAATCCAGAGATGGAATTCTTCCCAAGAACATTTATCTTTGGTGCAAAAGCGGCAGCTGGTTACAAAATTGCAAAACTTACAATCAAGCTGATCAACAACGTTGCTGAGGTAATCAACAACGATAAGAACATCGCCGGAAAACTGAAAGTGGTATTCATTGAAGATTACAAAGTATCCAATGCTGAATGGATCTTTGCGGCTGCTGATGTCAGCGAACAGATTTCTACAGCAAGTAAAGAAGCGTCCGGTACAGGTAACATGAAGTTCATGTTAAACGGTGCTGTGACAATCGGTACTTTAGATGGTGCTAACGTGGAAATGGCAGAAGAAGTTGGCCGTGACAATATCTTTATCTTCGGTATGACTTCTGATGAAGTAATCGAACATGAGCACAAGAGAGATTACAATCCAATGGATATCTTTAACAATGATCAGGAAATCCGTCAGGTGCTTATGCAGCTGATCAATGGTTTCTATTCTAAAAACGATACAGAACTGTTCCGTCCGTTGTATGATTCATTGTTAAATACAAATCAGACACAGTATGCAGACACATATTTCTGCTTAAAAGATTTCCGCGCATATGCAGAAGCTCATACAAAAGTAGAAGAAGCATATCGTGATGAAGCTCGCTGGGCGAAGATGGCACTTACAAACATTGCACATGTAGGTAAGTTCTCATCTGACAGAACAATCCAGGATTATGTAGATGATATCTGGCATTTGGATAAGATCACAGTAGAACTGTAAATAACAAAAACAAATAAGAATCCAGTCCTTTTTGGGGACTGGATTTTTTTGTGTACACCATAAGAAGTAGTTTTCAGACATTTTCTAACCATGATGGATAATGATTGTCAACATAAGAAAAAATAATATGAAATTCATCAAAAAAAGTAAAATTCATTGTTTCAAATTGTTGGAATTTGGGGTACAATAGATTAGAAAAATCGGAGCCATAGGGTCTTAATGCAAAAAAGGTCTAAAAGGGCGCTGATTAGGTAATCACCAGAGGGAGGGTAATATGCCAAAGAGAACAGATATTAACAAAATTTTGATCATCGGTTCCGGTCCGATCATCATTGGTCAGGCTTGCGAATTCGACTATTCAGGAACACAGGCATGTAAAGCACTTAGAAGCTTAGGTTACGAGATCGTACTTGTTAACTCTAACCCAGCTACAATCATGACTGACCCTGAAACTGCAGATATCACATATATCGAGCCGCTGAATGTAGAACGTTTAGAACAGATTATTGCAAAGGAACGTCCAGATGCGCTGCTTCCAAACCTTGGAGGACAGTCCGGTCTTAACCTTTGTTCTGAATTATACCAGGCGGGCGTATTAGATAAATATAATGTACAGGTTATCGGTGTACAGGTTGATGCTATTGAGCGAGGCGAAGACCGTATTGAGTTCAAAAAGACAATGGACGAACTTGGTATTGAGATGGCACGAAGCGAAGTAGCTTATACTGTAGAAGAAGCTCTTGAAATTGCCGATGAACTTGGTTACCCAGTTGTTTTAAGACCAGCTTACACAATGGGTGGCGCTGGCGGCGGTATGGTATACAACAAAGAAGAATTACAGGTTGTATGTGCCCGCGGTCTTCAGGCAAGTTTAGTAGGTCAGGTTCTTGTAGAAGAATCTATCCTTGGATGGGAAGAGTTAGAAGTAGAAGTTGTTCGTGATGCGGACAACAACATGATCACAGTATGTTTCATCGAAAACATTGACCCAATCGGTGTTCATACAGGTGACTCCTTCTGTTCTGCTCCAATGCTTACAATCTCCCAGGAAGTACAGGACAGATTAAAAGAACAGGCATTCAAGATCGTAGAATCTGTTCAGGTTATTGGTGGTACAAACGTACAGTTTGCCCATGATCCAGTATCTGACAGAATTGTTGTTATCGAGATCAACCCAAGAACATCCAGATCTTCTGCATTGGCATCCAAAGCAACAGGGTTCCCTATTGCCCTTGTTTCAGCAATGCTGGCAGCAGGTCTTACATTAAAAGATATTCCATGTGGCAAATACGGCACATTAGATAAATATGTTCCAGACGGAGATTATGTAGTAATTAAGTTTGCTCGCTGGGCATTTGAAAAATTCAAAGGTGTAGAAGATAAACTTGGTACTCAGATGAGAGCCGTTGGTGAAGTAATGAGTATCGGTAAGAACTACAAAGAAGCATTCCAGAAAGCGATTCGAAGCTTAGAGACAGGTCGTTATGGTCTTGGATATGCGAAAGACTTCAACACACTTACAAAAGCAGAATTACTGAAACGTCTTATCACACCATCCAGCGAACGTCATTTCTTAATGTACGAAGCGTTGAGAAAAGGTGCTACAGTAGATGAAATCTTCGAGATCACAAAAGTAAAACGCTGGTTCGTAGAACAGATGAAAGAACTTGTGGAAGAAGAAGAAGCAATCCTTGCATGTAAAGGAAGCATGATTTCTGACGAAATGCTGACTCAGGCAAAGAAAGATGGTTTTGCAGATAAATACTTAAGCAAACTTCTTGAACTTCCAGAAGATCAGATCAGAAATCGTCGTATCGAGATTGGTGTAGAAGAGGCATGGGAAGGTGTACATGTAAGTGGTACAGAAAACAGTGCATACTACTACTCTACATACAATGCACCAGACAAGAATCCTGTTAATACAGACAAACCAAAGATTATGATCCTTGGTGGCGGTCCTAACCGTATCGGTCAGGGTATCGAGTTTGACTACTGTTGCGTACATGCAGCAAAAGCTCTTAAGGCACTTGGCTTTGAGACAATTATCGTTAACTGTAACCCAGAGACAGTTTCTACAGACTACGATACATCTGACAAGCTTTACTTTGAACCACTTACATTAGAAGATGTATTAAGCATTTACAAGAAAGAACAGCCACTTGGCGTTATCGCTCAGTTTGGTGGACAGACACCATTAAATCTTGCTGCTGATCTTGAAAAGAATGGCGTTAAGATTCTTGGTACAGCTCCAGCAGTTATCGACTTAGCAGAAGACCGTGATCTCTTCCGTGCAATGATGGATAAACTTGAAATTCCAATGCCAGAAGCAGGAATGGCTGTAAATGTCGATGAAGCATTAGAAATTGCTCAGAGTATCGGATACCCAGTAATGGTTCGTCCTTCCTATGTATTAGGCGGACGTGGTATGGAAGTAGTTTACGATGATGACAGCTTAAGACAGTATATGGCTGCAGCTGTTGGTGTAACACCTGACAGACCAATCCTGATCGACCGTTTCTTAAATCATGCATTAGAATGCGAAGCAGATGCTATCGCAGATGGCGAACGTGCTTTTGTACCAGCAGTTATGGAACACATTGAATTAGCCGGTGTTCATTCTGGTGACTCTGCTTGCGTACTTCCATCTGTACACATCAGTGAAGAAAACGTTAATACAATTAAAGAATATACAAGAAAGATCGCAGAAGAAATGCATGTAAAAGGTCTTATGAACATGCAGTATGCGATTGAAAATGGTAAAGTATATGTTCTGGAAGCAAACCCAAGAGCATCCCGTACAGTGCCATTAGTATCAAAAGTATGCAACATCCGTATGGTGCCACTGGCGACAGAGATCATTACATCTGAAATCACTGGCCGTCCATCACCAATCGCTGATCTGAAGGAAAAAGATATTCCATTCTACGGCGTGAAGGAAGCAGCATTCCCATTCAACATGTTCCCAGAAGTAGACCCAATCCTTGGACCAGAAATGCGCTCCACAGGTGAAGTTCTTGGTATGTCTGTTTCTGAAGGTGAAGCTTTCTACAAAGCTCAGGAAGGTGTAAACTCCAAACTTCCATTAGAAGGAACAGCACTGGTATCTGTTCACGATAAGGACAAACCAGAAGCAGTAGAAGTAGCAAGAATCCTTTCTGACGTTGGATTTAAGATTGTTGCAACAGGCAGAACATATGATAGAATCGTAGAAGCTGGAATTCCTGCAGAAAAAGTGAAAAAACTTCAGGAAGGCCGTCCAAACATCTATGATATGATTACAAACGGCGATATCCAGTTAGTTATCAATACACCAACAACAAAACAGGGTGTTAACGATGACTCTTACCTTAGAAAAGCTGCTATCAAAGCGAAAGTGCCTTACATGACAACTGTAGCAGCGGCAATGGCAACAGCAGAAGGTATCCGCTATGTAAAAGAACATCCAAACGGAGAAGTAAAATCTCTTCAGGAATTACATTCTGAGATCAAAGATAAATAAGATTTTTGAAAGATGATAAAAAGAGAGGAAGCGTTTACGCTTCCTCTCTTTTGTGTGCTGATTGATGTCGATGTTTCTTTAACATATTCTTTTCTGAAAATTCGAAACCGTAAATAATGATTGCAAAAATTGTAAGTGCAACACCGATGGCATAGAACAGATACTGGTTAAATGCCAAAGTCACATCAAAGAATCCGATGCATATACTTCCTAAGAAGTTGAAGATGATATGCAGTAAAATGGAATGTTTGATACTGTGACTGGTCTTGGCCACCCATCCAAAGAATAGTCCCAGACAGAATGCATATATGCCCTGGATTACATTTAAATGGATAATACCGAATAACGCAGCCTGGAAGATATTAGCGCCCCAGAATGGCAACCATTGTCTGGCAAACCGCATGGTTAAACCGCGGAAAGTAAGTTCTTCTATGATTGGTGCAAGAATAATAGTATATAAGATCAGCATAGCAGACATAGAGTCAAAACCAGCGTCAGTCATTAGCTGATTGTAATTGTCCATCAGAGTAGGGAATATATGAGCTATTCCGTTGGTGATCAGCTGCGCTACATACTGTAGACCAAATGCCAAAAAGATGATAGCGATAATCACCTGAAAGGATATGCCGGACCAATATTTTCGCTGTTTGCTTTTCAGTGGACGAACAAATACTCTGCGGTACCAAATGGTGAAAAGAATAAAAACGATGATTCCAAAGATAACGGATACCATCTGTATGTAGGCACTGTCCGAAGGAAGTTCTTCCAACAATGTCAGCAGCATGGAACCATTACCTTCCATGATTGAGCGGATGGAATAGATGGAAGTTATGATGATATTAACCACCACTTGGATAGCTATATATAAAATAAACGGAAGAAAGCTCTGGAAAAAAGCACTAGCTTTATTCATTTAGTAATACCTCCTTAGTAGGATATGAAAAACAAAATGTTTTTCGGAGTCAATACATTCCATAATTATAGCACATTAGGGAAGATGCACAATGACAGAACCTATGAAGTTTTTCTTAAAAATGGAAAGAAATTGCCTTTGAATTGAAAAAATATTTTTTTAATTTCTAAAATATGGTATAATACATCGGGGATGCGAATAGTTTTTGAGAGGATTGTAAAAAGACATGATTAAGATTGCAATTATTGAATCTGATGACCTCGTCCGCAGACAGACAACAGAGGAATTGAAAGAGTTGTTAAAAGACTATGAATTTTATATTTTACCGATTGCGGTAGAACATATCGTCATAGGAAACAGTTCTGAACAGCACAAGGTGCTTTTTGAAGACATTATCTGTATTCAGAAGGTAAAGGGCACCAAATATGTAGAGTACATTTTAGCAGACGCTACATACAGAGACAGGCGAACCATAGAACAAATAATGGAAACAGCCAGTTATTATGGCTTTGTCATGGTAGAGAAAGGCCATCTGGTAAACTTGAAATACGTGTCCAGTATGGTTGGGAATGTAATCACCATGAGCAATGGAATGGAGCAGATTATAAGCCGTACTCGCATCCAAAGTGTAAGAAGCGCACTGAATGCATATTGGGGATTAGAATAGATTCCAATGAAGTGTAAAGATTGTTAATACGAAAAATTAAATACAAAACGAAAAAGACCTCGCTTGCGCGAGGTTTTTTCGTTTTGTATAGATGTCTTTCGACTGAGGATGCCTTTTACCTTATCGGCAAAAGCACGTTCATAATACAATGAATTGTATACAAAAGCAATAATTTAACCATGAGTGTTGATTTTTTGCCCGTGAATGTTGCGCGTTGTATGTAGAATGTTTTTTTGATATAATTGTAAAGATAGTGGGGTGGTTTACCCATGTGGGAATAATGGAACTCCACAGAGAGAAAAAGCGAGGACAAACTATGGCATTTGCACACCTTCACGTTCATACAGAATACAGTCTGTTAGACGGTTCCAACAAGATTAAAGAATATGTTTCCAGAGTGAAGGAACTGGGGATGAACAGCGCGGCGATCACAGATCACGGCGTTATGTTTGGCGTGATTGATTTTTACAGAGAAGCTAAGGCGGCTGGAATCAATCCAATTCTCGGGTGTGAAGTGTATGTAGCGCCAGGTTCCCGTTTCGATCGTGAAAAGAACGCTACAAGCGAAGACAGATACTACCATCTTGTTCTTTTAGCAGAAAACAATGAAGGTTACGCCAACCTGATGAAGATTGTTTCCAAGGGTTTTACAGAAGGGTATTATTACAGACCTCGTATTGATATGGAGACTTTAGAGCAATACCATGAGGGGATCATTGCGCTCAGCGCCTGCCTTGCCGGGGAAGTGCAGAGAGCACTGCTCCGTGAGCAATATGACGCTGCAAAGGAGATTGCTCTGCGATATGAGGATTGCTTTGGAAAAGGCAATTTCTTTTTAGAGTTACAAGATCATGGCATTCCTGAACAGAGAAAAGTAAATCCACAGCTGATGCGTATGAGCAAGGAACTGGGGATTCCTTTGGTTGCAACAAACGACATCCACTATACTTATGCTGATGACGTGGAGCCACATGATATTTTGCTCTGTATTCAGACTGCAAAAAAACGTACTGATGAAGACCGTATGCGCTACGAAGGCGGACAGTACTATGTGAAATCCGAGCAGGAGATGCGCGAACTGTTCCCTTATGCATTGGAGGCTATAGAGAATACACAAAAAATTGCTGACCGCTGTCACGTAGAGATTGAATTCGGTGTGACAAAATTGCCGAAGTTTGATGTGCCAGATGGATATACATCCTGGGAATATTTAAACAAACTTTGTTACGAAGGCTTGGAGCGTTTGTACGACCAGCCGGAGCAATTAAAAGATAGACTGGATTACGAGCTCAGTGTTATTAAAAATATGGGCTATGTGGATTATTTCCTGATTGTTTGGGATTTTATTCGCTATGGCAGAGAACATGACATCATGGTTGGCCCTGGACGAGGAAGTGCTGCGGGAAGTTTGGTTTCCTACACATTGGGAATCACACAGTTAGACCCAGTTCGCTACAGCCTGCTGTTTGAACGTTTCCTGAATCCAGAACGAGTATCCATGCCTGATATTGACGTGGACTTTTGTTTCGAGCGTCGTCAGGAAGTAATTGATTATGTAGTTGAGAAATATGGCAAGGACCGAGTTGTGCAGATTGTTACTTTTGGTACCTTTGCGGCTCGCGGTGTTGTCCGTGATGTTGGACGAGTTATGGACCTTCCATATGCTTTTTGCGATACTATCGCCAAGATGATTCCTAACGAGCTTGGAATTACCATTGAGAAAGCCTTGGTTATGAACCAGGAACTCAGAGGTCTGTATGAGACCGATCCACAGGTTAAAGAATTGATTGACTTGTCCAAGCGAATTGAAGGTCTGCCAAGACATACTTCCATGCATGCGGCTGGTGTTGTAATCAGTCAGAAGGCAGTGGATGAGTATGTTCCTCTTTCAAGAGCATCAGACGGCTCCATCACGACCCAGTTTACAATGACAACACTGGAAGAGCTGGGCCTTTTGAAAATGGATTTCCTGGGGCTTCGCACACTGACGGTTATTCAGAATGCAGCCCGTTTTGCAGAGGAAAGTTATGGGGTCAAAATAGACCTTGATCATATTGATTATAACGATGCTAAAGTTTTGGCGTCTATTGGTACTGGGAAAACAGAAGGTGTATTCCAGCTTGAAAGTGCCGGAATGAAAAATTTCATGAAGGAACTGAAACCAAAAAGTCTGGAAGATATTATCGCCGGAATTTCTCTTTACCGTCCAGGTCCGATGGATTTTATCCCTGCTTATATTAAGGGTAAGAATAATCCGGACCAGATTACTTACGATTGTCCACAGTTAGAGCCGATCCTGGAACCTACCTATGGCTGTATTGTGTATCAGGAACAGGTTATGCAGATCGTGCGTGAGTTGGCGGGATATACATTGGGCCGAAGTGACCTTGTGCGCCGTGCTATGTCAAAAAAGAAAGCTTCTGTTATGGAAAAAGAGAGACAGAACTTTGTTTATGGCAATCCGGAAGAAGGCGTTGCAGGATGTATCGCAAACGGCATCAGTGAGTCAGTAGCTAATAAGATTTATGATGAGATGACAGATTTTGCAAAGTATGCCTTTAACAAGTCTCATGCAGCGGCATACGCAGTGGTATCCTATCAGACTGCGTACCTTAAGTATTATTATCCGGTAGCGTTTATGGCTGCACTGATGACTTCTGTTATGGACAATACAGCAAAGGTGTCTGAATATATTATGACTTGTCGGCAGATGGGGATTGCCCTTCTCCCACCTGATATCAACGAAGGACAGGCTGGATTTTCTGTGTCCGGCAATGCAATTCGTTATGGGTTGTCGGCAATCAAAAGCGTCGGTCGTCCTATGATTGCGGCGATGATTCAGGAGAGGGAAGAGCGTGGTCCTTTCAAAACACTGAAAGACTTTGCAGAGCGTATGAACGGAAGAGAATTAAATAAACGCGCAGTGGAGAATTTTATCAAAGCCGGTGCTCTGGATTGTTTTGAAGGGAATCGCAAGCAGCTGATGCAAGTGTACGGTCCGGTTATGGATTCTGTTTCGAAGGAAAAGAAGACATCCATGGCAGGTCAGATGACATTGTTTGATCTGGTTGCTGAGGAAGATAAGAAAGAGTTTGATATTCAGCTGCCAAATGTGCCTGAATTTGAGAAAGAGGAGCTTCTTTTTATGGAAAAAGAAGTGTTGGGTGTGTACATCAGTGGTCATCCTTTGGAAGAATATCAGGAAAAATGGCAGAAAAACATTACAAAAGTAACCACAGATTTTTATGTGGATGAAGAGACGGGAATTCCTAACGTAATGGACGGGGAGTCTGTTATGGTAGGAGGAATGATCACAGAACGAACGATAAAATATACGAAAAACAATAAGACCATGGCTTTTTTGGCTTTGGAAGACCTTGTTGGGACTGTTGAGATCATTGTGTTCCCAAGAGATTATGAGAAATATCACCATCTCATGCAGGATGACCAGAAGATTTTTGTAAAGGGAAGAGTTTCTGTGGAAGATGAGAAGAACGGCAAATTGATCTGTGAAAAAATCTATTCTTTCGATGAGGCCAAGAGAGAACTCTGGCTTCAGTTTGAAACAATGGAAGAATATGAGCAGAAGATGGCGCAGATTCAGCCGATCCTGAATACATCTGATGGCTCTGACCAGGTGGTTGTATACATTTCTACCCTAAAAGCAATGAAGAAATTAGGGCCAAATCATACTGTTTTGGCAGATTCCTCTTTGATTCATGTACTAAAAGAGATACTTAGTGAAAGAAACGTCAAAGTAGTGGAAAAGTCCATTGAAAATTTTGCTAAAAAAGGGTAAACTAGTGTGAAGTTTTGACAATAAAACATGTGGGTTTTTATATTGTGTTCAGGAGGTTGTCACAGTGAGTAATGAAATTAAGACAATTGGGGTATTAACTAGTGGTGGTGACGCGCCAGGTATGAATGCGGCCATCCGTGCTGTTGTGCGCCAGGCAATTTCTAAAGGCAAAAAAGTAAAAGGTATTAAAAGAGGTTACGCAGGTCTGCTTGCGGAAGAAATTATAGATATGGAAGCAAAGGATGTATCTGACACAATCCAGCGTGGCGGAACAATCCTTCAGACTGCCAGATGTCCAGAGTTTAAGGAATTGAAATACCAGATCAAGGCAGCTGAGATCTGTCGCAAACATGGTATTGACGGCATCATCATTATCGGTGGTGACGGATCTTTCCGTGGTGCTCAGAAACTTGCAGAGCAGGGTATCAATACGATTGGTATTCCTGGAACAATCGACCTTGATATTGTATGTACAGATTATACGATCGGTTTTGACACAGCGGTTAATACAGCTATGGAAGCGATCGATAAGATTCGCGATACATCCACATCTCATGAGAGATGCAGTATTGTTGAGGTAATGGGAAGAAGTGCGGGATATATCGCTCTTTGGTGCGGAATCGCAAACGGTGCGGAGAAGGTTCTTTTGCCAGAGAAATATGATTATGATGAGCAGAAGATCGTGGATAATATTATCCGCAATCGTAAGCTTGGTAAACAGCACTATATTATCATCAATGCAGAAGGTATCGGACATTCTGCCAGCTTAGCAAAACGTATTGAAGCTGCAACTGGCATGGAGACTCGTGCTACAATCCTTGGTCACATGCAGCGTGGAGGTCGTCCAACTTGTAAAGACCGAGTATTTGCTTCTACAATGGGTGCTTATGCGGTTGATATTCTTTGCGAAGGCAAATCAAAACGTATCGTAAGTTACCGCGAAGGTCAGTTCTTAGATGATGATATCGATGAAGCATTGGCAATGACAAAAGAGATTTCTGAATACCAGTATCAGGTAGCTAAGAATCTGGCTATTTAGATCCAACACAAGGATACGCAACTGCGGATTGGGATTTAAAAGATAATTTTAACAGTTAAAAGCATGTAATTTCAGCTTGTAAAAGCCTATTACATGCTTTTTTTAGGGGAATAAAATCATTGTCTAAGGGCAGGTTTTTTGTTACCATAGAATGAGTGAAAGTAAAAGGGGAACGGCAATGATTACCAGTACGTCTAACCAGCAGGTGAAAAACTTGCTTCAATTGCAGAAAAAAGGAAAAGCCAGACGGGAGCAGAAATGCTTTGTTGTGGAAGGAATCCGTATGTTCGCTGAGATTCCAGATTCTTGGATTCAGCAAATCTACGTGTCAGAATCTTTTTTGGATTCTCATCCAGAAGCGCTGGCGGGCAAAAAGTACGAAGTGTTGACGGATAAGGTTTTTGAACATGTGTCTGACACGAAGACGCCTCAGGGAGTTCTTGGTGTGGTTCGAATGCCTGAATATAAAAAAGAAGATTTGTTAAAGGGTGATGATGGCAGAGCTCCATTGGTTCTGGTTCTTGAGAATCTGCAGGACCCAGGCAATCTGGGCACCATGTTCAGAAGCGGCGAAGGCGCTGGTGCAACCGGTATTATCATGGATAAGACCACAGTGGACATTTTTAATCCAAAGACAGTTCGCTCCACTATGGGTGGGATTTACAGAGTCCCATTTATAATTGTTGATGATGTAAAAGATGGAATCAGATTTCTGCAGGAGAGCGGTGTGAAAGTATATGCAGCTCACTTGAAGGGCAGTTGCGTATATGACGAACCAGATTATGCAGGAAGTTGTGCATTTTTAATTGGAAATGAAGGAAATGGACTCACGGATGATGCGGCAGACATGGCGGACACATATATTCGAATTCCTATGGGCGGTCAGTTAGAGTCCTTAAATGCAGCGGTGGCGGCGTCACTTCTGATGTATGAAGCCAACAGACAGCGCAGAAATTTATAAATGTGCGATATCAGTACGGAGGAATTACTCATATGTTCCGTTTATGGGCAAAAGTTTTTAAAGATAATCGAATGCTGATGGACACCACCATCTGCGATGATACGGAAGACACAAGAACACATAAGATTTTCAATGCGTTAGATCAGGTGTGTTACCAGTTTGACTTAGGAAAGCCGATGTGGCTTGACAGTACCATTGTAGAATTCAAGAAACATGCTAAGGCAAGATTTTATCAGGATAATTTTGTGGAAGAGATTCCTTTTGATTATCTGGAGATTCATGTAATCGAAGAAGATGGATGGTATTAGATAAGAGATTGAGATAAAAAGAGGTATAACATGGAAGGCGAAACAAGAAGACTTAACATTATACAGTTGCTTGCAAACAGTGCTAAGCCAATGTCCGGCACAGAACTTGCCAAGGCTTTTGGCGTAAGCCGTCAGGTAATCGTTCAGGACATTGCACTGCTTCGAGCAATTGATAAAAATATTTTAAGTACTAATAAAGGCTATGTGCTCTATGACCCAAAGGCTGGATTAAAAAATGCAAAGCGCAGTTTTTCAGTATGTCATACAGATGAACAGATTGCAGATGAGCTGTACACCATCGTAGATTATGGCGGAACTGTTCTGGATGTGGTGATTGAACACGAGGTCTATGGACAGATTACGGTTGACCTGTTGTTGAAAAAACGCGTGGATGTGGATGAGTTCGTGAAAAAACTGATGAACAATCAGGCAAAACCTTTGAATCTTTTAACTGGTGGTAACCACATTCATACAGTTGAAGCGGAAGATGAAGCTACATTGGATGCGATTCAAGATGCTTTAAAGAAAAAGGGGTATCTTAATTGATATTATTCATAAAGTTTAGGATTATAAAATCTTTATGAAAAATAAAGAAGAACTGAGAAATTTTAACAAAAGTCTGCTATTATATTTATGTGGAAAACTGCTTTGGACAGGGAGGAAATTTTAGACCGCAAGGCGGGATTTTACAAAAAAAATAAATGGAGGAGAATAATGTATTCTCAGATTTTTAAAGAAGGTGTAGACAGCTGGGAACATGCCATGTTTTTATATCGCTCTGCGTTAAAAGTGGTAACGACCAAATTGGAAATCTTAAATGACGAGTTCCAGCATATACATAAGTACAATCCGATTGAGTACGTTAAGTCCAGATTAAAAACACCGGAGAGCATCGTAAAGAAGCTTCTCAGAAATGGTTTTGATACAAGTATGGAAACTATGGTCGAGCAGGTAAATGATATTGCAGGTGTGCGATTAGTGTGTTCTTTTACACCAGATATCTATCGACTTGCAGACATGATTGCTATGCAGAGGGATTTTACCGTAATTTCAGTAAAAGATTATCTGAAGAATCCAAAAGAAAGCGGATATCGTAGTTACCATATGATTATTTCTGTTCCGGTTGAGACTAGTACAGGTGAAGTGCAGGTTAAGGTGGAGATTCAGATTCGTACTATCGCTATGGACTTCTGGGCTTCATTAGAACATAAGATTTATTATAAGTTCGAAGGAAATGCGCCAGAACATATTAGCCAGGATTTGCAGGCATGTGCAGATATTGTTGCTGACTTGGATGAAATGATGCTTTCCTTAAATGAGGCCATCACAAAAGCAAAAACAGAAAAAGAAGAGTAATAAAGAAGAGGCTGATGCACTACGTGCAACAGCCTCTTTTGATAATTAGAATTTATGAATCTCTTTTTCAAATTCCTCTATAGAAGTTGCTCGAGCCGATTTTTTAAGCCACTCAGTAAGAAGTTCTGGATTTTTTTCGGAAAGAATTTTATCTTTCAGATAATCCGGAACACTATCGATATCGCTTAGAAAAGAAATGATTGCCTCAGCTTTTCCTTTGAGCATGCCCTCGGCAATGCCTTCAACTCTACCTTCAACTCTACCTTCAGCTCTGCCTTCAGCTATACCTTCAGCTCTACCTTCTATTCTGGCTTCGCGTTTTTCATATGCGATTTCTTCCCATAACTGCATATACTTAACACCCACTTCCGCATTTTGCTGAATTTCCTGGACATTTT
>JAZQSD010000036.1:0-53890 GCA_045629925.1 Eubacterium sp. | reverse complement strand
TAAGCACACCAAAATCCTGAACAATTGCTGCATCAAGACCATGTTCATACAAAGGCTTAATATAATCAAACAGATATTTTTCGATTTCGTGATTTTTCAACAGTGTATTTACTGTCAAAAATATTTTTTTATCAAACAAATGTGCATAATCTAATACTTCAAACAACTGTTCCTGATCAAAGTTCTTAGCGTAAGCACGGGCACCAAACAAATTCCCGCCCAGATAAACCGCATCAGCGCCTGCGTTTATCACAGCTTTACAAATCTCAAGGGAACCTGCCGGTGCCAATAATTCAAGCTTTTTCATTTTTATTTACCGTATTTATCTTTCTTCCCCGAAAGGAATACCAAAATGTTTATATGCATGTTCCGTTGCCATACGGCCACGAGGTGTACGATTGATAAAACCGTTCTGAACCAAATATGGTTCATATACATCTTCGATTGTTCCGGAATCCTCGCCAATAGCCGCGGCCAGTGTATCAAGACCAATTGGTCCTCCCTGGAACTTTTCGATAATAGTTAATAGAATCATTCTATCATTTTTATCAAGACCAAAACGATCTACTTCAAGAAGATCCAACGCAAAAGATGCCACATCTTTTGTGATTACTCCATCATAACGAACCTGTGCAAAGTCTCGCACACGTTTCAATAATCGGTTGGCCAGACGAGGGGTCCCTCTAGATCTGGATGCCATTTCTTTTGCGCCATCTGCATCAATATTAACATCAAGTTTTCCAGCTGATTGGATAATAATCGTCTCTAATTCTGCAGGTGTATAATATTCTAGATGATGCACAACACCAAATCTGTCTCTCAAAGGCGCCGAAAGCATACCCGCTCTGGTTGTAGCACCAACAAGCGTGAATTTTGGCAGATCTAATCGAATGGAATGAGCGGACGCACCTTTTCCAATCATAATATCAATGGCAAAATCTTCCATTGCAGGATATAACACTTCTTCCACCTGTCGATTCAATCTATGAATCTCATCAACAAATAGAACATCTCCTTCCTGAAGATTGCTAAGAATTGCAGCCATTTCGCCAGGTTTTGCAATAGCCGGACCTGATGTCACTTTTATTCTTGTTCCCATTTCATTAGCGATAATACTGGCTAATGTTGTCTTTCCTAATCCAGGAGGTCCGTAAAAAAGCACATGATCGAGAGGCTCCTGACGCATTTTTGCAGCCTCAATAAAAATTCGAAGATTACTTTTTACTTTTTCCTGCCCTACATACTCTGCCAAAGACATCGGGCGAAGCGTTTTTTCATTTTTTACGTCTTCTTCTTGTATTTGTGTGGAAATCACTCTTTTTTCCATAAATTGTTACCACCTATAAAAATGCCATGTGTTTTAAAGCCGCTTTCAAAATGTCTTCCACAGACATATCATTTGTAAGCTCAATGCCAGAAATCACTTCTTTTGCTTCCTTTTGGGAATATCCTAACGAAGTTAAAGCTTCAATTGCTTCTTTTGTAAGCTGACCATTAACTTCCGTTCTTGGATCATTTTCCTGATCAAATCCATTTTCGATCACCTCATCAAGAGTAATCTTATCTCTCAATTCAATGATAAGTTTTTGGGCTGTCTTTGAGCCAATACCTGGTGCTTTTGAAATTGCTTTTGCATCATCACTGGCAACCGCAACACACAATCTCTCTGGTGACATTGTAGATAGAATACCCAAAGCTCCTTTTGGCCCGATACCGCTTACATTCAGCATCATTTTGAAAAGGCGATGTTCTTCTTTTGACCAAAATCCAAAAAGAGAAAAACAGTCTTCTTTCACGTGTAGATATGTAAAAATCTTGACAGACTCACCCTTATCAGGCAGTCTGTCTAAAACGGAAGTAGGAACCTCAATCTGGTATCCTATTCCATTATTCTCCACAACAATTCTATCTTCATAAATTTCTTCCAAAGTTCCTTTGATATAGGAATACATATCTCCCCTCCTACTGGACCATTGCATCAAGTTCTGAACGATTGCCTACGCTCTGTATCTCTACAATAAGTTTGTGTGGAAGACAAACAATAGATTCTCCCTCTAATGAAATAGACTTCATATTAACACACAAATGATCCGGACATGTAGCATCTACAATATCAGCTTTCCCATCTTTTACCACAAGGGTATTGGACTCCTGATCATCCAACTTAATTATCACTTCTTGTTCTTTATTTAATAAGAATTCGTAACGGACTTCATTATCGATCTTTACAATTACCTTATCTCCTTGATCCCTATTTTTTCCATAAAAAACAATAGCAATTAAGGCGATAACAACAAAAATAATAATCAGAAACAGAATTTCTTTTTTGTGAATCTTATGTTTGATATCTTGTCCTAACTCATTGTTATCTCTCATCAGATACTACTTCTCCAATATAATAAAATCCTTTACATTCGTTAAGTCGCACATTAACGATCTTACCGATCATATCTTTTGTACCCATCAAATGAACAACACTATTATTGCTTAATCTACCTGTCATCAAAGCTGCATCCTGCTCATTTACACTTTCTACAAGTACCGGTTCAATCTTTCCTGTCAGTGCATCTGATTTTTCTGACGCTGCACTTTGAACAAGTGCCAACAACCTGTCAAAACGATGTTTCACTACATCATCTGGTATTTGGTCTTCCATTGCAGCAGCCGGTGTACCAGTACGTTTTGAGTAAATAAATGTAAATGCACTGTCGTAACGCACTTTATCAACAACATCCATTGTCTCCAAAAAGTCTTCTTCTGTCTCCCCTGGAAAACCAACAATAATATCTGTTGTAATTGCAATATCAGGAATAGCTGCACGAATCTTGTCGACCAATGTCAAATACTGTTCCTTTGTGTAGCGGCGATTCATAATATTTAATATGCGTGTACTTCCTGACTGCAATGGCAGATGAATATGTTTGCAGATCTTGTTTGACTTTGCCATTACGGCTATCAATTCATCTGAAAGATCTTTTGGGTGAGATGTCATGAAGCGAATACGTTCAATTCCATCAATCTGTTCAATCTGTTCTAATAAACTTGCAAAAGATATTGGATTTTCTAAAGTTTTGCCGTAAGAATTTACATTCTGTCCTAAAAGCATTACTTCCACAACCCCATCATCTGCGAGTTCTTTAATTTCGCTTAATATTTCTTCTGGCTGTCTGCTGCGCTCACGTCCACGAACGTATGGAACAATACAGTAACTGCAGAAATTATTACATCCATACATGATATTAACACCAGATTTGAAGGCGTATTTTCTTTCGGACGGAAGTTTCTCCACAATCTGATTTGTTCCTTCCCAAATCTCGACTGTCATTTTACGGTTTTCAAATGCTTCTACAAGAAGCTCTGCAAACTGAAAGATATTATGTGTTCCAAAAATCAAATCTACAAAACGATAGCTCTGTTTGATTTTTGCTACAACCTTTTCCTCCTGCATCATGCATCCGCACATGGCGATCATCATATGAGGTTTTTTCTTCTTATAGCCATGAAGGTATCCTAACTTACCATATACTTTATTATTTGCATTTTCTCGAACTGTACATGTATTGTAAATTACAAAGTCGGCATCTTCTGTTTCAGCTTCTTCGTATCCTGCTACAAGAAGTGTTCCTGTAAGTTTTTCAGAATCTCTGGCGTTCATCTGACATCCAAAAGTCTTTACGAAGAATGTTGGTTTTCTACCTAATTCTTCTTCTAATTTTTTTACGTAAAAAGAAGCCTTTTTTATAAAATAATATTGTCGATCTGGCTCAACTGCTGGAGGTGCTAATGTAAGGTCAATATCCTCCAAAATATTTGTAACTTCATTTATATTCATCTATCAATAAATCCTTTCAAATTGATTCAATCGTAAAATATTATTTTATCATATTCCGCATTTAATAAAAATATAAATTTACTTTTCGATCCATTTTACGCAACAATTCTTCTAATTTTACAACAATATTTTTACGAGCTGTAATCTCAAACGGTACCGTCTTATGTGTATAATTGTTGTTAACCGCTTTTCCGACAAAGATATTAACAGTAGTACAACGATCGATTAACATATTAGAAATCTGTGTCGCGCCATTTTTCTTTGCCAATTCATCAAAAAGTTCCATCGGAACATCATCCATTAAATTCATTTCCAAAATCTTCAATACATGATTCAGTGTAATAATACCTTCCGTCACTAAATCTATTCCTTCAATCTTAGATGTTGGTGGAATTACTGGATCTAGTTCGTAGGATGAACTTTCAATCTTTTTGCCCAGTTGTCGACTAACAATCTGACTGGTAATGCCCCCGCTAACAATCTTATAACCTTTCATCTTCATGAAATCAGAAACCATTTTAGCATCATCTTCTTCATTTTCTGGTGGACCAGTCATAATATTTACTACTTTTTCTTCTAATATTCTTGCAACTGCAATAGTCGTATCGTCTGATGGATGACCTTTATATAAATCCTCACATGCTTTATTTATCATTTTAGACATCTGCACTGCAGAGTTGGTCTGCCCATACACCTTAACAGCAAATGCTGATATCTGTTCCCAATCCCATCCATAATTAATAATGCCACCTGTTCCACAATAGATACAACCATCACTCATCAGAACAAAAGCGTCATTAATCTGCACCTTAAATCTGCTTTCACGAATCACTTTACCTTCTACACAACGCTCTTTGAAAGGAACATCCAGCTGTTTCCCGTCACGAACAAATATACATGCCGGGTTGTCATATTCCACCAAATATGCATCCATAGAATCATAAATTTGCAAAATACTAAAAGTTGAATAAGCCGCCCCATTCACACTCGAAACAGGCAACGTTTTTGCAATGGTCTGCACTGCATTATCTATATCCAATTCATTTTTAAATAATGTGCCTAAAATCTTGGAGGTTAATGTGGCAAAAATATTCGCTCTTACACCACTTCCCATTCCATCAGCTAAGATTAGAATTTTGGAATTATCGGTAGTAATGATCTCAACCTTATCACCACAAAGCTCTTCTCCAAAATGGTTAATACTTTTATAACCCATATCTATAAAAGTTTGCATATTATACCTCTTCTGCCAAAATAGAATCTCTTAATTTTGTAAGAATAGCCTTTGTTTCTGCTGTTGTTTCTCCCAATAACCCAGCAATTTCCTGGGCAGTTTTCATCTGTTTATCAATTACAGATTGCGCAATTTCAACGGTCTCAAGTTTTTTTGCAACCATTTGTTCTAATTTCTTTTCCTCAGCTGTCACATTTTCTATAATCGCCAGATATGTATCGGAGTGTTCAATCGGAACAATTGTTGCTAAAACAACCATGTTATACTGTGGCCAGTATAATTTTTGTCTGGTTATATTTTCGTTGGTAGAGATAACCTTTTCAAAAATCTCTGTATCAATAAAATCAAACAAATACATACGCAAAGCTTTATGTCTGTCCACTTTAAAATACTCTTCTGCACGGACATTATACTCGCGGATACGAAGATCTTTATCGTAAATCAAAATAATACTTGGTGTAGACTCTAAAACTACATTCGCTTTAGATCGGATAACTTCATAGGTTCTAAGCTGACACATAGCAGCTTCAGCTTTCCCCTGACAGATTGCAATCGCTTTATCTCTACAAGTTTCGTAGCCACAAGCACCGCAATCAAACTCTTTATTACTATTTCTTCGACCAATCGTCTGTAAAGCTTCCTGAATTTCATCCTCTGATGGCATACGTTCGTGCACAGGACGTGGTTCGTATACTGTACGAAGTTCTTCTTCTGTCATTTTAAAACTGAATTCTGGAGCTTTCAAAACAGCTGACATTTCGATATCCATTCTAGCTTTAAATCGGAATCCTCGTTTTGTATTAACCCCAGGACCATTGACACAAACACCATCACATGCACTTAACTCTATAAAGGTTTTATTTAAAAAGCCTTTTGTCATACTATGCAACAAATCTTTACAGTTCTGACGGCCATAAACAGACATTTCAAGGTAATCACCAAATCCACCAGCTGCTTCTACACTTCGAATAATTCCTCTGTTAACTCCATAAAGCTGGTTTACCATAGGATCTGGATTGGCAAAAGGTTTTTCATCACAATCATGCAGATCGATTCCTTCTTCCGCCAGCCATTCTTCCAGTTCCATAAATTCAATAACCGCATCAATAGCACCTTTATTTCTAGGGTCAATCTCTGCCTCAGCCTTTTTTGCAAGGCATGGTCCAATAAATACAACTTTCGTATTTTTACCAAAATATTTCTTAATCAGTTTGCCATGTGCGATCATAGGTGACACAACAGGCGCAAGATTTGGAACCAGTTCAGGATAATGTTTCTCAACCATATAACTAACAACCGGACAAGCTGTAGTTATAATGTTATCAATCTTACCTTCTTCGATGATTTTTCTGTACTCTCTTGTTACAAAAGCGGCACCTTCAGCTGTTTCTCTAACCTGAGAAAATCCCAGTTGCAACAGACCACTTACGACCTGCCCATCCTCATAATAACGAAGAATTCCTTTGTATGAGGGATCCAATGATACAATTACATTTTCTCCTCTCGCAATCATCTTTTTTACATAGTTTACATCGGAATCAAATGTCTTAGCATTCTGTGGACATACCTCAGTACAGTGTCCGCAAAAAACACATAATTCTTTCATGATCTGTGCATGACCATCCTTTACTCTGATAGCTTTTGTTGGGCAATGTCTTAAACATTTGTAACATCTTGCACATGAAACATCTTTAAAATTTATAACCTGCATAAGAAACCTCCGTATTACTCTGTTCCTTTTAGTATAGTTCATTACACAAAAAAACGGAAGATGATTTCTCATCTTCCGCTTTAATTAAACAATTATTTATTGATCACACGTTTTACATATGTTGTATGAAGTAATTCGTGAGATTTGTGGCTTCCTGGTGTTCCAAGGAATGTATCGTAAAGTTCGATAACTGCCGCATTTTTGTGAGATTCACGAAGTGGATTGTTCTTATCAATGTTGTAAAGAACTTCCGCACGTTTTGCACGAACATCAACAGTATTACGTACATAACCTGGTACCTGTGGCTGACCACCACCATTGATACAGCCGCCTGGGCAACCCATGATCTCGATAAAGTGATAATTCTTTTCACCGCTCTTAACCATTTCAAGTACTTTGCTTGCGTTTGCTGTACCAGATGCTACTGCTACATTAACTGTAAGTCCAGCAACTTCATATGTTGCTTCTTTAACATCTTCCATACCACGAACATCATGGAATTCAAGTGGTTCACCTGCATGACCTGTTAACTGAGCTACTACTGTACGTAAAGCAGCTTCCATAACACCACCAGTTGCACCGAAGATTACAGCTGCACCAGAACCAAGACCTAATGGAAGATCGAATTCTTCATCTGGAAGTTCTGTAAATTTGATACCAGCACGTTTGATCATTCTTGCAAGTTCTCTTGTTGTAAGAGCTACATCAACGTCAGGTACACCTGCACCATCTTCATCATCACGGCCAAGCTCAAATTTCTTAGCTGTACATGGCATGATAGATACTACGAACATCTTTTCTTTTGGAATGCCCATCTTTTCAGCATAGTAAGATTTTGCAATAGCACCAAACATCTGCTGTGGAGATTTACATGTTGAAAGATTTTCTGTGAATTCTGGGTAATAGTGTTCACAATATTTGATCCAACCTGGGGAACAGGATGTGATCAGTGGTAATGTACCACCATTCTGTACTCTATCAAGGAATTCATGACCTTCTTCCCAAATTGTTAAGTCAGCTGAGAAGTTTGTGTCAAATACTTTATCAAAGCCAAGTCTTCTTAATGCTGCAGCCATTTTACCTTCAGAATCTGTACCGATTGGGTAACCAAATTCTTCACCTAATGCTGCACGTACAGCTGGAGCTGTCTGAACAACAACATATTTTTCTGGATCAGCGATTGCTCTAAACACTTCACCTGTTGCATCTTTTTCATATAAAGCACCTGTTGGACAAACAGCTATACACTGTCCACAGGAAATACAGCTTGTTTCTGCAAGTGGTAATTCGAATGCACAACCAATGTTTGTAGCAAAACCACGTTCGTTTGCACCGATAACACCAACGCCCTGTGTTTTAGCACAAGCAGCTACACAACGACGACAAAGAATACATTTGTTGTTATCACGTACCATATGTGCTGCAGAGTCATCTAATGGATACTGTGGATTTTCTCCATCATAGAACGCTTCATCTTCAATTCCGTAATCACGGCAAAGTGCCTGGAATTCACAGTTGTCACTTCTTACACATGACAAACATTTGCGGTCATGGATAGAAAGAAGAAGCTGTAATGTTTTCTTTCTGGACTCAATTACCTTAGGAGTATTTGTCCATACTTCCATACCTTCGTTGATTGGGTATACACAAGCTGTTACTAAGGATCTTGCACCTTTTACTTCAACTACACAAACACGACATGCACCAATTTCATTGATTTCTTTTAAGAAACAAAGTGTTGGGATCTCGATGTTTGCAAGACGTGCTGCCTCAAGAATAGTAGAACCCTGTGGTGCAGCAACATCAACACCATTAATTTTAATATTAATCATTTCCATTATAATATTCCTCCACTACTCTTACTCTTTGTAAATTGCATCGAAACGACATTTTTCAATACAAGCACCACATTTAACACATTTAGCTGGATCAATTACATGAGCTTCTTTTACGCTGCCTGTGATAGCACCTGCTGGACAAACACGTGAGCAAAGTGTACATCCTTTACACTTGTCAGCGTCAATCTTGTATGTAAGTAAATCTTTACATGCGCCAGCTGGACATTTCTTATCTACAACGTGAGCTACATATTCATCTCTAAAGAAACGAAGTGTTGAAACAACTGGGTTTGGAGCTGTCTGTCCAAGACCACACAATGCATTTTCTTTGATGTAGTAGCAAAGGTCTTCTAATTTATCAATATCTTCTAATGTACCGTTGCCAGATGTAATCTTATCTAAGATTTCAAGCATACGTTTTGTACCTACACGACATGGAGTACATTTACCGCAAGATTCATCAACTGTAAAGTCTAAGAAGAATTTAGCGATATCTACCATACATGTATCTTCATCCATTACGATAAGACCGCCGGAACCAATGATGGAACCGATAGCTGCAAGGTTATCATAATCGATTGGAACATCATAGTGAGCAACTGGAATACATCCGCCGGATGGTCCACCAGTCTGAGCCGCTTTAAATTTCTTTCCATTAGGAATACCGCCACCGATATCATCGATAACTGTTCTTAATGTTGTACCCATTGGTACTTCTACAAGACCTGTATTATTGATCTTACCACCAAGAGCAAATACTTTTGTTCCTTTTGCTTTGTCATTACCAATGCTTGAATACCATTCAGCACCTTTTGTAATGATCAGTGGAATATTTGCCCATGTTTCTACGTTGTTAAGGATTGTTGGGCTTTCGAAAAGACCTTTTACTGCTGGGAATGGAGGTCTTGGACGTGGTTCACCACGATTACCTTCGATGGATGTCATAAGAGCTGTCTCTTCACCACATACGAATGCACCAGCACCAAGTCTTAATTCAATATCAAATTCGAAATCTGTTCCGAAAATGCCTTTTCCTAATAAACCAGCTTCTCTTGCCTGACCGATAGCGATTTCAAGACGTTTGATAGCAACTGGATATTCAGCACGAACATAGATATAACCCTGGTTAGAACCAATAGCATAACCAGCGATTGCCATAGCTTCTAATACTACGTGTGGATCACCTTCTAATACAGAACGGTCCATGAATGCACCTGGGTCACCTTCGTCAGCGTTACAGCATACATATTTCTGAACGTTACCACGATTTCCTGAAGCAAATCTCCATTTAAGACCTGTTGGGAATCCAGCACCACCACGACCTCTGATACCAGAGTCAAGAACTGTCTGAATAACTTCATCAGGTGTCATTTCTGTTAAAACTTTGTGAAGAGCTTCATATCCGCCTGTACCGATATATTCTTCGATTTCTTCTGGGTTGATAAGACCACAGTTACGAAGAGCGATACGCTGCTGATGTTTGCAGAATACTGTGTCATCAAGGCAAGGAACTGCAACACCATTTTCGTGAAGAAGATATTCTTCTACTACTTCACCTCTAACGATGTGTTTTTCAAATACTTCAGCTGCTTTTTCAGCTGTCATTGCGATATATGTAACTTTACCTTTACCAGGTTCGAAAACTTCCATAATTGGTTCATACTGACATAAACCGATACAACCTGTCTGTTTTACAACAACGTTTTCTAAATTAGCGTCTTTTACTGCAGCGCTAATAGCGTCGAGTACTGGTCTTGCACCGCTGGCGATACCACATGTCGCCATACCCACTACGATTCTTGTTTCTTTACAATCAGCTGAGCGGACTCCGATACATTCCTGCACACTCTCTTTAATTGCTTTTAATTCTTCAAGTGTTTTCATAAAATCCTCCCATTAATTATGCATATTTTTCTAACATTCCATCGATGTCATCGAGTGTAAGACGGCCGTATACGTCATCATTGATCATTACTACTGGAGCAAGACCACATGCACCTACACAACGACATGCATCTAAGGAGAACTTGCCATCTGGTGTACATTCGCCACCAACAATACCTAATTTTTCCATCAACTTATTGTAAATGTCTCCGGAACCTTTAACATAACATGCAGTACCAAGACATACCTGGATCTGGTATTTGCCTTTTGGGAAAAGTGTAAACTGGGAGTAGAATGTAGCTACACCATAAATCTTTTCCATTGGCACGCCTGTTTCATCAGAAATAATTTTCTGAACTTCATATGGCAGATATCCATAAATATCCTGAGCTTTCTGCATAATAGGCATAAGAGAACCCTTTTCACCTTTCAGTTCAGCAATTACTGAAAGAAGCTGGTCTTTCTGTTCCTGTGTTCCATTAAAAGGAACTGCTTTCTTGTTTTCCAAAACTTTACCTCCTATATGAATATTGCATAAATTTTCGTACAATACTACGTTAATGATACCCTAATGATTGTGAATTTTCAACATAAATCATCGTTAAGTTTTTGTCATTTTCGAACATTCTGCATATAAAATATATTGTATACAATATATCCTACAATTCATACTCTTCTATATTTTTGTCTTAATTTACAAATTTAATCAGTTATAAACTATGTTTTTTATTTAGAATGACGAAAAAAAAACAACCGCATTTTGCGATTGTTTTTTTTCGTAAAAAGTAATTTTCAAACAACAATTTTTTGAATAGTATAATGATTTTAAACAATTTATACAATTCATAATACTCGGCACAATATTGTCTTTTTTTTCACAAACAATACACTTTCCAAAAAATTTTTTTGATTAAGATCGAACTTGTCCACTGCCATAAATGATATATTTTGTGGTTGTTAAGGCTTCTAATCCCATTGGCCCCCTTGCGTGTAGTTTCTGTGTGCTAATTCCAATCTCTGCTCCAAAACCAAATTCGAATCCATCTGTAAACCTTGTAGATGCATTAACATATACAGCCGCAGCATCAACCTCATCCAAAAACTGCTGTGCATTATTATAATTATTTGTGACAATACATTCCGAATGTCCTGTATTATATCTATTGATATGTTCAATTGCTTCATCAATATGATCAACAGTCTTCATTGAAATCTTATAATCCAGATATTCAGTTCCCCAATCCTCTTCTGTTGCAGGCAATATTCCATCTGCTTTTGCGAGCAGGTTTTCATCCGCAACTATTTCCACATTTTTTTCCTGCAATTTTTTTGCGATAATAGGCATAATCTCATCTGCAACGGAACGGTGGATCAAAAGAGATTCGCAGGCATTGCACACACCAACGCGCTGTGTTTTTGCATTCATTATAATATCAACAGCCATATTTAAATCTGCTGATTCATCAACAAAAATATGACAGTTTCCTGTTCCCGTCTCAATAACAGGTATAGTAGCATTTTCTACTACAGATTTTATAAGACCTGCTCCTCCTCTTGGGATTAGCACATCAATATACTGATTCATCTTCATAAATGCAGTTGTGGCACTACGGTCTGTATCCATGATAATTTGAATACAATCAGGATTAATCTGTAATTTGTTTAGAGATTCTCTTATAGATTCTACAATTGCAATATTACTATTAATAGCATCGCTGCCACCTTTTAACACAACAACATTTCCTGTTTTAAAGCACAGCCCAAAAGCATCCGCTGTAACATTTGGACGAGATTCATAGATAATTCCGACAACACCTAATGGAACACGTTTCTTTCCGATCATTAATCCATTTGGACGAAGCTTCATATCAGAAACAGTTCCAACAGGATCTTCTAAATCTGCAATCTGCTGTAAGCCTTCTGCCATTTGCTTGATGCGTGTTTCTGTTAAGCGCAATCTATCAAGCAGACCAACAGACATATTCTTCTCTTCTGCTTTTTTCAGATCTATCGCGTTTGCTGCAATAATTTTTTCAGAATTCAAACATAAATCTTCTGCAATCTTACGCAATGCTGTATTCTTTTCCTCTGATTTAATTTTACGCAACAGACTTTCAACTGCTTTCGCTTTTTTCCCAATCTCGATTATAGACATTTTATTTCCTCCTGATCTTAATTTTTCTCAGGTTTCTTTTTTCCAAATTTTTCACCAAGGTTTACGATGGTTCCATCTTTTTCTTGTACATCAATATTATTTAACTGACTAACAAGATTAGCTCTAAAATCAGCAATGTACTCTTGACGCAGCAATTGCTGTTCTTTTTTCTCATCTTCTGTTAATCCTTCCGCCTTAGATTTCTTATACAATTCATTAATTCTTGCTATTTTTTGTTCATTCATATTTAATATTCCTTATTCTTTTACAAATTTAAATATATTCATGAAGATCAAACAAATCTTCTTTATTCCCCTTGAAAAATGTACCTGTAAACTCACCATTTATTATTTGATGAATAATCCCCACATCTTTCCCATTTGCAATAATCATATCAGCACCTGAAGCTGTTGCAATCTTCGCTGCTTTTAATTTGGTTGACATACCACCAGTTCCTACATCACTTCCTGTAGTTTCCTTGGCCATAGAAAGATATTTGTCATCCATCTGATCGATGCGCTCGATTAATTTTGCATCCGGATTACTTCTTGGATCATCTGTATATAGACCATCAATATCAGATAATAATATTAAAAGATCTGCTTCTGTAAGTGCTGCTACTATAGCAGAAAGCGTGTCATTATCGCCAAAATTAATTTCATATGTAGAAATAGTGTCATTTTCATTAACGATAGGAACAATACCCAATCTAAATAATTCTTCAAAACAATTTTTTGCATTTTCGTAAGACACATCATGAATCATTGTATCTTTTGTCATGAGAACCTGACTTGCCACTTGAGAATATTCACCAAATAATCTTTGATAAATCATCATCAAACGAGCTTGTCCCACAGCAGCACAAGCTTGTTTCGTAGCCACTTCTGTAGGTTTCTCTTTTAATCCGATAGCTCTTCTTCCCACTGCAATAGCGCCAGAACTTACAAGACATACATCCATTCCCTGATTACGAAGATCACAGATTTCTCTAACTAATTTTTCAAGTTTTATCAAATCTAATTCACCTGTTAGAGAATGCTGCAAAGAGGAAGAACCAATTTTGATTACTACTCTTTTTTTATATTTAAAATAATCATTAACATTCATTTTGAATTCTCCTTTTTGAATCCATTTTCCACTTCAATACTTTACCATATATAAGTAAAAAAACAAAGGTTTTTCTAATAATTGTATAAAAGCAAATAGAAATATGGTATAATCCATAAGATTTAATGGAAAGAAATGCTAAGGAGGTTATTCACTTCATGCAATTACTACCCAAAATTATACGCAAACTTAGTTTGCTTGCATTAAGTGGTTGTTTGATTTTTTCACTATGCAGCTGCACACCCAAAACCGCTGTATATTCAAACAACAATATATTTTTTGATACGGTTGTGACTTTAACTGTATATGACCCTGACCATGTAGAACTCATGCATGATTGTTTTGACATGGCTACTAAGTATGAAAATCTTTTTTCAAGAACAATTCCAGACAGTGATATTTCCAAAATAAATAATGCTCACGGAAATTACGTTGAAGTATCAGACGAAACGATTGATTTACTACGCATTGGGATAAAATATTCTGAGTTAAGTAATGGAAAATTCGATATAACCGTCGGAAAACTGTCGGACACTTGGAACTTCAAAGAAAACACTGGTACGATTCCCGATGATTTGACACTCCAATCTGCATTAGATACTGTTGGTTATGAAAAAATTCAAATCGACGGAAACAAAGTTGCTTTAACAGATCCAAATACCATGATCGATCTTGGCGGAATCGCAAAAGGTTATATCGCTGATAAAATGAAAGAATATCTGGTTTCCCAAAACGTTACCTCCGCAATTATTAATCTTGGCGGAAATGTTTTGTTAATAGGAGGCAAAACAGATGGTTCTTTATATCAAATAGGTATTCAAAAACCTTTCGAAGAAACTGGCACTCCTATCGCTACCATCGACATTAAAGATTGTTCTCTAGTTTCTTCTGGTGTTTACGAACGCTACTTTACTGTAGACGATACTATTTATCATCATATTTTAGATACTGATACAGGTCTTCCAATCGACAATGGTCTTTATGGTGTCACCATCATATCAGAGCAGTCTGTTGACGGGGATGCACTAAGTACCACAATATTTGCTCTGGGTATTGATGAAGGATTAAAATTAATCGAATCTTTAGATAATACTGAAGCAGTTTTTGTAACAGATGAATTAGAAATCATAACATCATCAGGCATTAATAAAACGATTCCATTCCATATTATAGAATAAAAAAAGCTTGTGGCTATGCCACAAGCTTTTTTACTTTTAAATTAAGCTTCTGTTTTTTCTTCAACTGGAGCTTCAGCCTTAGCTGCTGCTTCAGCTTTTGCTTTTTCTTCAGCTGCTGCTTTTGCTGCTGCGGCTGCTTCAGCTTTCTTCTTAGCTTCAATTTCAGCACGTTTTGCTGCTGCAGCTGCCTGCTGTTCTGTCATTGTAATAATCTTCTTAGGACATTTGCCTGCGCATAATCCGCAGCCAACACACTTGTCCTGATCGATGTGAGCAATATTGTTTTCAACATGGATTGCATCCTTTGGACATGCTTTTTCACAAAGTTTACATCCGATACAACCTACTTTACATGCCTGCATAACAACTTTGCCTGGATCTTTAGAATTACATTTAACAATGTTTTTAGCATCATAAGGAACTAATTCAATCAGATCCTTAGGACATGCTTTCACGCATTTACCACAAGCTTTACATGCTTCTTTGTCAACAAATGCAATACCATCAACAATATAAATTGCATCAAATGGACAAGCCTTTACACAAGAACCATAACCGAGACATCCGTGAGAACATGATTTAGATCCACCTGCTGGTACGAATTTCATCATTTCACAATCTTCAATACCAGAGTATTTGTAATCTTCTTTTGCAACTGCACATGTACCAGCACATTTAACAAATGCTGTCATACGTACTGAATCACCAGCTGCAACACCCATGATTTCACCAATTGCTGCTGCTACAGAAGCGCCACCAACAGGACATCCGCTGATTTCAGCTTCTCCTTTAACGATTGCTGCTGCAAGACCGCCACAACCTGGGAAACCACAACCACCACAGTTACTTCCAGGAAGTGCTGCTGCGATAGCTTCTTCACGAGGATCAACCTCTACTTTAAATTTTTCACCGGCGACACCAAGGATTACACCGATGACAATACCTACTATAGCGACTACTGCCGCTGCAATAATAATAGCTTGAACATCCATTTATGAACCCTCCTAAATTACGCCTGACCATCCCATAAACGCGATAGACATAAGACCTGCGATTACGAGAACAATAGCAGAACCTTTGAATGCAACTGGGATATTGTTGTACTCGATTTTTTCACGAATACCTGCCATAACGCAGATAGCGATCATGAAACCGATAGATGTAGCAAAACCGTTCAGTGTAGAAACACCGATACCGTAGCTATTCTGTACGTTTGTTAAAGCAACACCAAGAACTGCACAGTTTGTTGTGATCAGTGGTAAGAACACACCAAGGGAGTTGTACAGTGGTGGCATAGATTTTCTTAAGAACATTTCTACGAACTGTACTAATGCAGCAATTACGAGAATGAATACGATTGTTCTTAAGTACACTAAATCAAATGTCTGTAAAACAAATTTGTCAAGAACACTTGTTACAAATGAAGCTACTGTAATAACGAACATAACTGCCATACTCATACCTGCAGCTGTATCAATCTTCTTTGATACACCGAAGAATGGGCATAAGCCAAGGAACTGGCTCAGTACAACGTTATTTACAATAGCAGATGCGATTGCAATCAATAATACTTCTTTCATCTGAACCTTTCCTCCTATTTATCTTCGCCTACTGTAAATACACGTCCGGAACATACGCCATTGCCACATGCTGCGCAATCGCCTGCCATACAACCGGATGCTTCTTTAACAGGGAGACCTTTTTTCTTTCTGCTTGCGCGGAATGCATTCTGGAATGCGATGAGCAATGCTAATACGAAGAACGCACCTGGAGCAAGTACAAAGATTGTAATTGGTGTAAATCCGTGAATCAGAAGACCATCTTCTGCAATTGGAAGGAGCTGGAATCCAAAAATCTGGCCAGCGCCAAGGATTTCACGAACAATACCGATACATGTAAGACCGAGTGTAAAACCAAGACCCATACCGATACCATCGAAGATAGATGGAAGGATTGGATTTTTGGATGCGAAAGATTCCGCACGGCCTAAAATGATACAGTTAACTACGATCAGTGGAATAAAGATTCCAAGAGAATCGTAAAGACTTGGAACAAAGCCCTGTAATAAGAACTGTACGATTGTTACTAAGGAAGCAACGATACAGATATATGCAGGTACACGAACCTTGTCTGGAATAATTTTTCTTAAAATAGAGATAATAAGGTTTGAGAAAACCAATACTAATGTTGTGGACATACCCATACCAAAACCGTTAAACGCACTTGTTGTAACGGCAAGTGTAGGACACATACCTAACAGACCAACGAAAGTAGGGTTTTCTTTAATAATACCGTTTAATAAACAGTTAAGACATTTCTTTAACATTATTTAAGTTCCCCTCCTGTCATAGTCATTAATTCTCTGTAGTAAGCTAATCCTGTATTAATACCACCAGTTACAGCATCAGATGTAATTGTGGAACCTGTAATAGCCTGGATTTCGTTGTCAGCAGCAGGTGCTGCTTTTGTAACAACAAAGCTTTCTTCAGTTTTATTTGCGAACTGATCCATGAAAGCGGCTTCATTTGCTTTCATACCAAGACCAGGTGTTTCCGCAATAGATGTAATGGAATAACCATTTAATACACCATCCAAAGTAACGCCCATTGAGAAAGTAATATTTCCGCCGTAACCATTTGGATCAGTTACTGTAATTACATAACCAAGTAAGCTTCCATCTGCACCAACAGCCTGTACGCATGCTTCAACAACATCTCCATTTGTACAACCAGAAAGTGCTGTAGCTTCTGCAGAATCAAATTCTGGAAGTTCTGCAAAAGAAGCTGCATCAGGGAAAACTGTCTTGTAAGCATTCTGCTGTTTTTCATAGTTAGCCTGTGCAATAGGTTCTTTTGTAAGACCATATACTGATGCAAGACCAAAACCAGCAATTAAAGTGATAAGGAAAAGGATGAGGGTATCTTTAACGATTGTGTTTTTCATTATTTTTCCCCTCCTTTACCAAATGGTTTTGGAATAGTAAATCTTTCGATTAATGGAACTAACATATTTGCAAAGATGATTGAGTATGAACAACCTTCTGCCATAGAACCAAACATACGGAAGATACCAAGGAGAACACCACAGATAATACCAAACATGATTTTTCCTCGTGGTGTAATTGGTGATGTAACATAGTCTGTCGCCATGAAAAACGCTCCAAGCATAAGACCACCACCGCAAATCTGCTGAAGAACGAATGGTCCTAAATCTCCTGTTGTAAGATGTCCGCCAAATAATACGATAACAACTACAAATGAGATGATGTAGGAAGCTGGGATTCTCAGGTCGATAACACCCATAGCAATAAGGAAAATAGCACCGATTAAAAGTGCAATTACAGATGTTTCACCGATTGTACCTGGGATACGACCTGTGAACATTGCTAATGTGTCACCAAAAAGTTCTCCACCTTTGATAATACCTAAAGGAGTAGGACCTGTTACACCGTCAAATGTAAAGCTTGTCATTGGACCTGTGAAAGCAAGAAGTAAGAAACATCTTGCACCCAGTGCTGGGTTCATAAAATTCTGTCCAAGACCGCCAAAGATCATCTTAACAACGATGATTGCAAATGCACCACCCAGGATACACATCCAGAATGGTAATGTATGAGACAGGTTTAATGCAAGAAGTAAACCTGTTACGATACAGCTTAAGTCACCAACAGTCTGTTTTTTCTTGGTGATTTTGTTGTAAATATATTCGGATACAAAACAGCTGGCAATTGTTACTACAATAACACCCAACGCTCTAGGTCCGAAGTTGAAGATACCAAAGATTGTTGCAGGAAGTAATGCGATAATTACATAAAGCATAATCTTCTGTGTTGTAATCTTGGATCTCACATGTGGTGATGAAGTAACATTATATAAATCACTCACAATAATCCACCTCTTTCTAACGTTTATTCTTATTTACGTCTACTTGCAAGAATTGTCTTTCTCATAGACTTGATTGCCTGTGCCAAATTACGTTTTGCAGGACATGCGTAGCTACAGCTACCACATTCTACACATTCCATACCATGCCATTTTTCAAACATTTCATTGCGATATGTTTCAGCAAAATCAGCAAGTTTGGATGGAACGATTCGTGATGGACAAGCTTCTACACAACGGCCACAGTTAATACATGCTGTTGCATCTTTTTCAGCTGCAGCAACATCGTCTTTTAACAGTGCTAAAAGTGCAGATGATGTCTTAGTTGTTGGGTTGTCTGTGTCGAACATTGCAAATCCCATCATAGGACCACCAGAGATGATCTTTTCTGGCTGAGATTTGAATCCGCCAGCAGCTTCTAATAATTCTTTAAAACTTGTACCGATAAGTACATTAAAGTTGCTTGGGTCTACGATCGCATCGCCTGTAATAGTAACGATACGGCTCATAAGTGGTTTGCCAAGCTTAACTGCATTGTAGATAGATACGATTGTATCTGTGTTATCTACGATACATCCAGCATCAGCTGGTAACATTGTAGAATTAATTGCACGTCCTGTTGTAGCATAAATCAACTGACGTTCAGAACCCTGTGGGTATTTGGTCTTTAAGCCCATAACCTCAATCTTAGGTTCATCTTTAACCAATTCTTTTAATGTTGCAATACAATCAGGTTTGTTATCTTCGATACCAATAATACCTTTTGCATTGTCAAAAAGTGAAAGGATGATCTTCATACCTGCCACTAATTTTTCTGGTTCTTCCACCATTCTGCGGTAATCGGATGTAAGATATGGTTCACATTCTGCGCAGTTTGCAATAATGTAATCAATCTTTTCCGGTTCCTTTGGAGAAAGTTTTACATGTGTTGGGAATCCAGCACCGCCCATACCAACAATACCTGCAGTCTGAATTCTCTTGAGGATGTCTTCTTTTGATAAAGATGTAACATCTTCAACTGGCTGATATTCAACTTCTTTGAATTCGCCATCGTTTTCAAGGATAATGGAGTTCACCATGTCTCCTACTACTGTTCTTCTTGGTTCGATTGCTTTAACCTTACCAGAAGCACTTGCATAGATAGGAGCTGAAACAAAACCGCCTGCTTCTGCAATCAGCTGACCTTTTAATACAACATCGCCAACTGCAACAACTGGTTTTGCTGGTGCACCGATATGCTGAGATAAAGGATATACTAAATCTCCTTTTGGTAAATACTCTCGAATCGGTTTATCCTTGGACAGTTCCTTGCCATCATTTGGATGGACACCGCCTTTAAACGTACCTAAACCCATATTCTGTGCCCTTCTTTCTATATAGTTTTTTTATGGTCATACCAAAAAAAATTCCAAGATATATTATATCACATAACCAGGAATATGTAAGACTTTTTTTGGCAAATATAAACTTTTTAAAAACTTTTTTCTCATGGATTCATTGTTTTTTTAGATAGTCAGAAATCCCTCGAAAAATCATTCAGAACAATCCTTGTTTTATGTTATAAATTCAGAATATTCAGAACAATGTTTAAAATCACCCAAGACTAATTTCCAACTATTTTTTAGTATAATGGTGTATATCTAGTCTACATCAAGTACTAAATTCATTATATAGTATATTGTTGGAAAACAAAAAAATAGCACGCCAGAGTATCACTGACGTGCTATATATACATTTTAATTATTCAGCTGTTTCTTCTGCTACTTCTTCAGCAACTTCTTCTACTGCTGGTTCTTCATCAGCAACAAGCGCTTTCATGCTTAAGCTGATCTTTTTGTCTGCTTCGTTGAAGTCAACGATCTTAGCTTCTACTTCCTGACCTACTGCTAATACATCTGCTGGTTTAGCGATGTGTTCTTTAGAGATCTGAGAAACATGAAGTAATGCATCAACGCCAGGTGCTAATTCAACAAATGCACCAAAGTCAGTCATTCTTGCAACTTTACCAGTTACGATGGAGCCAACTGCATATTTTTCTTCTGCATTTAACCATGGATTCTGATTGTCAAATTTCATGGAAAGTGCAATCTTTGTATCTTTGATTTCTTTTACATATACAGTAACAGCCTGTCCAACTGTAAATACTTTCTTAGGACTTTCAACACGACCCCAAGACATTTCAGAAATATGAAGAAGACCATCTGCTCCGCCTAAATCAATAAATGCACCGAAATCTGTGATGTTCTTAACTGCACCTTCGATTACATCGCCAACCTGGATCTTTTCTAACAGTTCTTTCTGCTGAGCTGCTTTCTGAGCAACTAAGAGCTGTTTTCTATCACCAATGATGCGTCTCTTTCTTGGGTTGAATTCTGTTAATACGAATTCGATTTCTGTATCTTTGTATTTGCTTAAATCTTTTTCAAATCCATCAGATACAAGGCTAGCTGGGATAAAGATTCTTGTTTCATCAACAACAACACTTAAACCACCATCGAGAACCTGTGCTACAGTAGCTTTTAATACTTCACCGTTAGCAAAAGCTTCTTCTAAACGTTTGCTTCCTTTTTCAGCAGCAAGACGTTTGTATGTAAGTAATACCTGTCCTTCGCCATCGTTCACTTTAAGAACTTTAACTTCCATTGTGTCGCCAACAGACACTACTTCAGTAAGGTTAACACTTGAATCGTTTGTATATTCGCTACGTGTAATGATACCGTCTGATTTATAGCCAATGTTTAAGATGATTTCATCTGGTTTCACGTCAATAACAGTGCCTTCGACTACCTCTCCATTTCTAATTGTTTTTAAAGATTCTTCTAACATCTGTTCAAAGCTCATTTCTGACATACTTTTGAACCTCCTCAATAATATTATTTGGGGTAGAAGCCCCCGCTGTAATACCTACGTAGTCGAAACGCATTAACTCAGAAAGATCCAAGTCATTTTTCGTTTGTATAAAGTAAGTATTGAGACAATTTTGCTGGCAGATTTCATACAGTTTCTTAGAATTGGAACTGTTCTTTCCGCCGATTACAACCATCGCTTCCACTTCGCCAGACAACTGAGCAGCCTCTTTTTGGCGTTCTTCAGTGGCACTGCAAATGGTGCTTAAAACATTAATATCATACTCTTTTTTCTTAAAAATTTCAACTATATCTTGAAATTTGTTAACATTAAATGTGGTTTGTGCGACAATACAAAGTTTTTCACCAATAGCTTCAGAAAACAGGTCTGCATCAGCAGGAGTTTCAACAATGGTAGTCCTATTAGGATCTGACCATCCGTATATACCTTCTACTTCCGGATGTGTTGGATTGCCGACAATTATAATCCAATATCCTTTTTCACTATATTCCTGAACATACTTATGAATACGAAGTACAAAAGGACATGTTGCATCAACAATCTCAATGCGTCCGCCTTGCTGCTGAGCCACCTTTTGTTGAGCGTTCATTGCATCTGACACTGCTTTTGATATACCGTGAGATCGGATTATGATAGTTCCATCATAAACATCTTTGATATCTTCTGTTGAATCAAGAACTTTTACACCGGCACTTTCAAATTCATTTACCACCACTTCGTTATGAATGATAGGGCCAAATGTATAAATCGGAGCATGTCCATCCTTAATCTGATCGTATACTGTCTGCACTGCGCGTTTTACACCAAAGCAAAAACCTGCACTTTTTGCTAGTTTAGTTTTCATACTCATTCACCAGATCATACAGTTTGTCAACAACCTCATCAATTGTCATATCAGAAGAATCTATCACGATAGCACCATCAGCAACCTTTAAAGGTGCAATCTCGCGATGCATATCTCTGTAATCTCTCTCTTCAATATCTTTTTCAATTTCAGCAAGATTGCATTCCTGTCCTTTTTCAATCAGTTCCTTATATCTTCTCATGGCACGTGTTTTTACGCTAGCTGTCAGGTAAATTTTGATCTGAGCATCAGGAAGAACGCAAGTACCGATATCTCTTCCGTCCATGATCACATCATCTGTCCAAGCAATATGCTGCTGAATACTGAGCAATTCTTTTCGAACATCTGGATATACGCTAATTACAGAAGCCGCTTTTCCTACTTCTTCTTTGCGTATCTCAGAAGTAACATCCTCTTCATCCAACATTACATGCTGTGCATCATCTTCAAATTTCAGAGAAACACTAACCCCACGAAGCCACTCAGTTACTTGTGCTTCGTTTGAAAGATCAACCTTATTTTTCAACATGTAAAGTGCAATAGCTCGATACAGCGCACCCGTATCCACATATATGAATCCAAGTTCATACGCTAACCTTTTGGCCACTGTGCTTTTTCCCGCTCCTGCCGGTCCATCTATCGCTACATTTATCGTTAATTTTTCACTCATCTTCTGACAAATCTCCTTTATATATGTTCCACACTGATTCCAGCCACATATCCTGTAGACCAGGCAATCTGAAGGTTAAACCCGCCTGTAAGGGCATCTAAATCTAACACTTCCCCTGCAAAATATAAGCCTTTCACCAGTTTTGATTCCATGGTAGATGGATTAATCTCTTTAACAGATACTCCACCTCTTGTAATAATTGCTTCTTCGTATCCGCGGCAGCCGATTACTGTTCCTGGAAATGCTTTTAACAAATCTACCAAATACAAACGTTCTTCTTTTGTTATGCTGTGAACTTTTCTATCTTCATCGATACCAGACAACTGAATGATTACAGGAATCAATTTGGATGGCAAAAGTCCTGAAATTGCATTTTTGAATGCTTTATTAATATTTTCTGTGAAATCTCTCTGCAAACGCTGATCAAGCTGATCTTTGCTCAAAGCAGGTTTCAGATCGATTTCAAGCTTAAGATCTTGTTTTCCAAGATAATCATTCGCCACACTGCTTGCGCTTAAGATCAATGGACCACTTACTCCAAAGTGGGTAAAAAGCATCTCACCAAATTCTTCGTAAACTTTTTTATTACCTGCATACAGTCTTGCAGTTACATTTTTTAAAGACAGGCCTTGCAGTTCTTTAATATATGATTCTTTTGTTACAAGTGGAACTAAAGATGGACGAATCTCAGTCACTTTATGTCCAGCCTGCTTTGCCAGCTTATATCCATCACCATTAGAACCGGTTACAGGATATGAACATCCTCCGCAAGTACAGATTACGCTGTCCGCCAAAAAAGTTTTCTGTTTATTTTTCTGAACAGCTTTCACACCAGTTACAATTCCATTCTCTATCATAAGGTCTGTAGCTGTCGTTAAATACTGCACATCTACATTGTTCTCTCTTAAAACTTTCTGTAATGTTTTTATTACATCTGAAGAATGATCTGAAACAGGGAAGACGCGATTTCCTCGCTCTACCTTAATAGGAAGCCCATTCATTTCAAAGAAATCCATAACAGCTTGATTATCAAATGTATAAAAACTGCTGTACATAAACTTCTTGTTTCTTATGAAAGAAGCAAACATGGTATCAGCATCGCTGGCATTTGTGATGTTACATCTTCCCTTTCCTGTTATAAAAAGTTTCTTTCCAGGTTTTTCATTCTTCTCCAAGATCGTTACCTGGTGTCCACAAAGAGCTGCGCCATAAGCAGCCATCATTCCTGCTGCACCTGCACCGATCACAAGTACCTTACTCATCTACTTCCTCCAGTTTTGCATAACGCATCTTCAAATGATCATCTATCTGATTGATTTCATCATGTTCATAAACTTGATATTCATCCCAAATATCTTCAAGCATTTCCAATGTTTTTGCAACTTCACTCTGTTTTTTCATGCAAAGAGCCACAATCAGTGCATTAATTACACTTAAAGGAGCTACGAGGGAATCTACAATAGATGCCATATCACTTTTTGCAATCAAATTACATGAAGAATAAAGATTCATTGGCGAATGAACACTGTCAGTCAATGTGATTACTTTCGCACTTCTATTGTTTGCAAACTCCATTGCTTTTAACGTACGCATGGAATATCTAGGAAAACTAATGCCGATGATTACATCTTTCTCACTAATGCGGACCATCTGTTCAAAAATCTCACTAGAATTATTTGTCTGCAGCAAATGCACATTATCAAAAATAAGATTGAAATAAAAAGCAAGGAAGCTTGCCAAAGGCGCACAGCTGCGAATACCTATAATGTAAATATGTTCTGCATTTAAAATAATATCAGTTGCAAGTTCAAAAGCTTCCTGATCAATATTATCTAAAGTGTTCTTAATCTTTTCTGCATCAGACTGAAGCACTGTCTCTAATATTTTTGACTGACTAATTCGTCCATAAGTAACTTCCATTCTCTGGATGGAATTTAACTTATTGCGCACCAGCTCTTCCAGCGCCTTCTGAAATTCAGGATAACCTTTGTATCCAAGATAAGTGGCAAAACGAACAACGGTTGACTCACTGACACCCACTACCTTGCCTAATCTTTCAGCAGTAAGAAATACTGCTTTATCGTAATTGTCTGTAATATAAGTAGCCAGTAATTTCTGACCTTTACTCATAGAACTGTACTTCTGATTGATTCTGTTGGTCAATTCATTTGTGTTGCTCATATTTTTGCCCCAATCTTTCTTTTTAAACTGACATGTATTATATCACTTTTACTCACTAAAATGAAGTCATTTGAAGGAATTCCTTCAAAAACAATGAAACACACCAAGAAAAATCCTGTTTTATTACATTTTCCGCATAATATAACTGCTGAGTTCCTGCAAAAACACCATTGATATAATATTCTAGAACTCCTGCTGGCTGATTTTCTTCAATCGGCAATTCAGGTTCTAAAAAAGTTATTTTGGTTGTGATATCATCTTTCTCTCCTAATAATTGTTCCCATTGTTTCCCATCAGATTTTACCTTTACACTATCCACATAGGTAAAGTTATTTCCCTCTACCAATATCCCCTCTGGAATCTCCATTTCAAATACTTCTGCAGGATTTCCAACCATCACCTTATCAAAATATTTATTTCCATACGCGATCAAAGCTTTTGAATCCTGCCACTTGTATGTCTTATGATTTGGCCATCCACATGCCAGCAAAGCCAACGAATAATTTCGTCCGTTTTCCTGATAAGAACACACATAACAGTAGCCTGCTTTTGAAGTATACCCTGTTTTCCCCGACAGTGCTCCTTCTTGCATTTTCAAAAAGGAATTTGTATTAGAAAGTTCATAGCTATGTTTCTTTTCCACATCAAAGAACTGATAATTTTCCGTCCTTGTTATATTAAGAAAAGTTTCATTTTTTCTACAATAATTCATTATCAAGGCAAGGTCATATGCGCTGGACCCATGAAATCCAACCTCATTTTCACTATCCAGACCATTTGGCGTGATAAAATATGTATTTTCACATCCGATTTCTTTCGCCTTTTCATTCATCATTTTCGAAAAGTCATCTACTGTTCCACCAATTGCTTCCGCTATTACCACTGCGGAGTCGTTGTGTGATTCTAGCATTAGCGAATACAACAGATCTTTTAAATAAAACTTATCACCTTTATAAAATCCGCACTTTGTTTCAGGCATGGATCTAGCATAATCAGAAACCGTGCAAATCTGATCTACGTCTCCATTTTCAATAGCCATTATGCAAGTTAAGATCTTGGTTGTACTGGCATTTGCCATATGTTCATGTGGATTCTTTTCATATAAGATTCTGTTGGTATCTCCATCGATCAAAATCGCAGACTGGGCATAAAGAGACAAGTTTTCATATGCTTCTGCCGCTTTTGCTGTAAAAGGAATTGTGAGAATCAAAAAGATAAGTGGTAAATATATTATTAGTTTAAGTTTCAAATGTTTCATTAAAATCCCGTTTTTAATAATGGTATGACAACATTGAACAAAGAAGAACCTGGTCTAAAAAAGAAAAGTCTGCTTACTTATAATGTAAGCAGACATAAAAATCAGATATTTAATTTTAGCTGAACTTCTGCCTGTGCTTCCTGCTTGAATTCTTCCATCTGGTCTGGATTCATAGCTGGAAGATCATCTACAGACTGAACTCCAAAACATCTCAAAAACTCTTCTGTTGTTCCAAAAAGAATTGGTCTTCCTGGAGCGTCTTTTCGGCCAAGTTCTGCAATCAAACCATATTCACACAGTTTGTTTACAGCATGTTCACAGGAAACACCGCGAATCTTCTCAATCTCCAAACGTGTAACCGGCTGCTTGTAAGCAACAATAGATAATGTTTCCAACAACACATCCGTCAACACATTTTTCTTTGGTTGTTTCGCAATACGAATCAAATATTCGTACATTTCTGCCTTTGTGCACATCTGAAAAGAACCATCTAATTCAAGGATTTTAATCCCATACTCAGGTCCATTGTATTTTTCCATCATACCGTAAATAATCTGCAAAGTCATTTCTTCACCAAGACCAACGGCATCTGCAATCTTTGACAGTTCCACAGAATCCCCCATTGTAAAAAGGATTGCCTGTATCGCTGCCTCGTAATTCATATTCTCCATCTAATTTCTCCTACGCAGCAATGTTTGATTCAATATAAATCTCATCAAACAATCTCTCCTGCATGATCTGTATCTTTCCTGTTTTCATAAGTTCTAAAATTGCAAGGAAGGTAACGATGATCTCTGTTCTGCTCTTTTGACTTTCAAGAAGACTGCGGAACTGAAATTTTGAATGTTTTTTCGCATAGTTTTCCAAATAAATCAGTTTGTCGTCAACAGAAATCTCTTCTTTCTCAATCTTACCAAAATTAGAACGGATAGGATCGATCTTATCAACCTGTTTTCTTATTACAGAGTTAAAAATCCGGCTTAACTGCTGCAAATTAATATCCGCTGTTAAAGCATCAAGATCAACAGGTTCTTCATACTGACGCACTTCTTCTGGAATGGTTGGAATTTTGTACAAAATCTTTCCTGCATCAATCTGACGATCTTTTAATTCTACAGACATGTACTTAAACATCTTATACTGAATAAGCTGTTCTACAAGTTCTGCGCGTGGATCCTCTTCTTCTTCGCTTTCTTCATCAACAGGCAACAGCATACGCGATTTAATATCCAGCAAGGTAGCTGCCATAACAAGAAACTCACTCATAACGTTCAGATCCTGTCTCTGCATCTCACGAATGTATTCCATGTACTGCTTTGTAATCTCTACGATTGGAATGTCATATATATTTACTTTGTTTTTATCAAGCAAATGAAGGAGCAGATCAAGCGGTCCTTCAAAGCTTTCAAGCTTAACATTTAATTCCATTAGTATCTCCCATCTAATCCTATACCATTTTAATCAGTTGTTAGGGAAATTTCAAGGATAAGTTACAATATTTTGTGCTTTTTCATCACTTTTTCTACTACTTATTGTGTTATGTCAATCATATTATCGCAAAAGTTCATCCAAGTATAATACACCTGCACAATATGGTTTTTCTCTTATAAACTGTGCCTTTCTTAATATTTTAAATTTTACTTCATCCGGTGTCAGTTCCGGATGTTTCTCCAACAACAATGCTATCATGCCTGTTACGATCGGAGCTGCCATTGAAGTACCACTTTTTACACAATAATCTTTTTCAGACCTGATTCCACAACTTTTAATGTTTGTTCCTGGCACTAGAATTTCAGGTTTTACTATACATTGACTAGTTGGCCCCACCCCTGAATATCCACTTCTTAAGCCACCCATAATTCCTCTGCTCTGATCATCAGAACATCCTACCGTTATTACCCTTTTATTGATGCCAGGTAATGTAACAGTGTTTGGTGCAGGACCGTTATTTCCTGCAGCAGCAACAATCACTACACCTTTTTGCCAAGCTGTCTCTATTGCCTGATCAAGTTTTTTCTGGTCTTCTTCTTTTAATTTTATGGAACTTCCAATGGAAATGTTCATAATTCGTATCTTGCTACTACCTAGAGATTCTATAATATGCCAGATGGCATCTGTTAGAATTTGAATCTTTCCATTTCCTTTTTCATTTAGAATCTTATAAACATGGAACTTACACCCTGGCGCTATACCTCTGAAGCTTTGCTCTTGGGAATATCCGCCAATGATACCTAATATATGTGTCCCATGACCATTGTCATCGTATGTTGTTTCTCTTCTATTTTGAAAATCTTTAAACTCTACAATTCTATCTTTAACAGCAACATGAGGGAAAGCACCTGTATCCATTACTGCAATGTGTATATCGGATCCAGTTAATCCATTTGCAAAGGTACTTTCGCCTCTAATAAGTTTTAATACTCGATTCATGAAGATCCTTTTTTATTAAAATATTCAAATATATTCTATTGTTGAAAAATAATTATACTTGTTGAAAAAAACTATAAAAAAAAGAGACCTGCGAGCAACGCAAGTCTCTTTAACTATTTTATCAATTATTTAACGTCTTTGATGGAGAAGCTGATTCTACCCATCTTATCTTTGCCAAGGCAAACAACAGTTACTTTGTCGCCAAGTGTAAGAACGTCTTCAACGCGGTTGATTCTTTCTTTGGAAATTTTGGAGATATGAACCATACCTTCTTTTCCTGGAGCAAATTCAACGAAAGCGCCAAATTCTTTGATGCTGATTACTTTACCAGTAAAGATCTGACCAGCTTCAAATTCTGTTGTGATGATGCGAACGTATTCAGCCGCTTTTGCCATCATTTCAGCATCTACGCCACAAATGGAAACCTGTCCTTCATCAGAGATATCAATCTTAACGCCTGTTTCATCGATAATTGCGTTGATTGTTTTACCTCTCTGTCCAACAACATCGCCAATCTTCTGAGGATCGATCTGCATAGAGATGATCTTTGGAGCAAATTCGCCAACTGTTTCACGTGGTTTTGCAATCGCTGGAAGCATTACTTCATTTAAGATGTACATTCTTGCTTCTTTAGTTCTTGCAATTGCTTCTTCTACGATTGGACGTGTTAAGCCATGAATCTTGATATCCATCTGAATAGCTGTGATACCATCTGGTGTACCAGCTACTTTAAAGTCCATATCGCCAAAGAAGTCTTCTAATCCCTGGATATCTGTAAGTACGATGTAGTCATCGTCTGTGTCACCTGTTACAAGACCACAAGAGATACCTGCAACTGGTTTCTTAATAGGAACACCTGCAGCCATCAGTGACATTGTAGATGCACAAACAGAAGCCTGAGATGTAGAACCATTGGATTCAAATGTTTCAGAAACTGTTCTGATTGCATATGGGAATTCTTCTTCTGTTGGAAGAACTGCTACTAATGCTTTCTCTGCTAAAGCTCCGTGACCAATTTCACGACGTCCTGGTCCTCTGGATGGTCTTGTTTCACCTACAGAGTAAGATGGGAAATTGTAGTGATGCATGTAACGTTTACCTGTTACATTTTCATCTAAACCGTCTACTCTCTGACCTTCAGAAAGTGGAGCTAAAGTTGTGATTGTGCAGATCTGTGTCTGTCCACGAGTGAACATAGCAGAACCATGAACACGTGGGATTAAATCTACTTCTGCAGCAAGCTTACGAATCTGGTTGATTGCACGGCCGTCAGGACGTTTCTGATCTTTTAAGATCATCTTACGAACTGTCTTTTTCTGGTACTGGTAAACTGCTTCACCAAGTACTGCTAACCATTCTTCTTTTTCAGCAAAAGCTTCTTCTAATCTTTCTTTGATCTGACGGATATTTTCTTCACGAATCTGTTTTTCATCTGTGAATACTGCTTCTTCCATTTCTGCTGGAGGAACGATTTCTTTGATCGCTTCAAACATTTCTTCTGGAATTGCACAGCTTGTATATTCGTGTTTTTCTTTTCCGATTTCAGCAACCATTTCATTGATAAATGCGATGATTGTCTGGTTGATTTCGTGAGCCATGTAGATAGCTTCGATCATCTTCTCTTCTTTTACTTCGTTTGCACCAGCTTCGATCATGATAACTTTTTCAGATGTGGAAGCTACTGTTAACTGAAGATCGCCATCGTTCCAAACTGCCTGAGATGGGTTAACGATCAATTCACCGTCTACCATACCGATCTGTGTTGTTGCACATGGGCCGTGGAATGGGATATCAGAGATAGATGTTGCAATCGCAGAACCGAGCATAGCTACTAACTCTGGACGGCATTCTGGATCTACAGATAATACAAGGTTGTTTAATGTAACATCGTTTCTGTAATCTTTTGGGAACAAAGGACGCATTGGTCTGTCAATTACACGCGCTGTTAACACTGCATTTTCAGATGCTTTTCCTTCACGTTTGTTAAATCCTCCTGGGATTTTACCAACAGCGTACATTTTTTCTTCGAACTCAACTGATAATGGGAAGAAATCGATACCTTCTCTTGGTTTGTCAGATGCTGTTGCTGTACATAATACAGTAGTATCTCCGTAATACATTAATGCAGCGCCATTTGCCTGTGCTGCAACTCTGCCGATGTCAACTCTTAATGTTTTGCCGGCAAGTTCCATAGAATAACTTTTGTACATGTTTATTCTCCTTATTGTTCTACCTGGCAGAAGAATCCGAAACTACTGATAAACACACAGCTACCTATGTGCTTGTCAGTGGTCTCGAGGTCTCTTCTGCCACAACTAATGGGGTTACCTTAAAATAGAGCGGAAAATCATTTCCGCTCTATTTTGCTCAATTCCTAACGGAATTATTTTCTGATACCTAATTTTGCGATTAAAGCACGATATCCTTCAAGATCTTTCTTCTGAAGGTAAGCAAGAAGACCACGTCTCTGACCAACCATTTTAAGAAGACCACGTCTGCTGTGGTGATCCTTTGGATGATCTTTCAGATGTTCTGTGAGTTCTCTAATTCTGAATGTAAGAATTGCGATCTGAACTTCTGGTGAACCTGTGTCGTTTGCTGTTCTGCCGTATTCGGCCATAATTTCTGCTTTCTTTTCTTTAGAAATCATTTTTAAATCCTCCTGTAATATATAATCGCCCGTTAACATGTGTGCTACTAAGTACTAGGTTGGAGAATCCATATACTGAGTATGGGCTATATGCTCACACATAGAACAAGATAACATAATCCAATATAAAAGTAAAGAATTATTTTCAAATTATGTCAATCTATTTTTTCTCTTCAAAATACTCTCTACAGCTTGCAGAATCATGTTTTAACTGTTCTGTAAGTTCCTGAACAGACTGGAATTTCTGTTCTGGACGAATGTATTTCAAAAGAGAGACTTTTATTACTTTATCATATATTTTTTCATTAAAATCAAATATATAGGTTTCAACACCGATAGGATATTCGCCTTCAATTGTAGGCTTACACCCTATGTTGCTCACCCCGTGGTAAATAACACCATCAATCTCTGCTGTTGATGCATAAACTCCATTCGGTGGCAGCAATTTTTCTTTTGGTGGCAATTGATTTGCTGTTGGAAAACCGATTTGTCTTCCAAGCGCATTGCCGTGAGTTACCGGAGCTGTCACAAAATAATCATATCCCAAAAGGTAATTTGCCTCTTCCATATTACCTTCTGCAATCAAATTACGGATTCTCGTGCTACTGATATCCTCACCTTTGTATTGCATCTTGTCAACAACAATGGCCTCATATCCATATTTGTCAGCGTATTTCAGTAAGTCTTCATAACTTCCGCTTCGATTTCTTCCAAAACGAAAATCTGTACCAGACACAATCTGTTTCATATTGATACGAGCTTTAATCCACTGAAGAAATTCTTCTGGATCTAAATGTTTGAATTCTTCTGTAAATGGACATTCAATCACATAATCAATACCGGCTGCTTCAAAAATAGACTCCTTTTCCTCATTCGTGATCAACACATTATATTCGGTTTTATCAAATGCCTTTGGCGGAATGTCAAAGGTAAATATTACACATTTATAACCTTTTTCTTTTCCTTTTTCCAGCTCCTGTAGAAGATACTTATGTCCAAGGTGAAGTCCGTCGAACTTACCCAAAGACACAACACACTCTTCCGGAATCTGGAAATCCAATGTATGTCTAATAAACTTCATATATTTTCTCCATGTTATTTTGATGAAAGGAACATTTTTTCTGGTTTGAAACGCTCCTGCTCTTTATGGTATTTGTATACTGCACAAAAAGCCCCATTTTTGTCATAAACTCTCACAGGCACATCATAGTGTTCTGGCAGAAGTTCTTGGAAATTTTCTGGATACAGTGCATTTCCATTCATCAACATCCGATGTCCTTCTTCTGTCACATGTAGCTCTGGATAACTGACAAAAACTGTGTCCACAGGCTGTATCGCCTCCAACAACTGCCCCTGGTCTTTCATGGTCTGGATAGATGCCAGTGTACGGGCTTGATCCAACGTATAACCTGCTGCTTTCGTTCTCGTAAGTTGTTCCATTGCCGCTCCACATTGGAGTTTTTGCCCAATATCATGACAGATGGTTCTAATATAAGTTCCTTTAGAACATCTTACTTTCATAGTAACACGCGGAAGTTCCACCGAGATAATATCAATACCGTAAACAGTAATATCTCTCGCTTTTCGCTCCACTGTCACCCCTGCTCTTGCCAGATCGCATAGTTTTTTGCCATCTACTTTTAAAGCAGAATACATTGGGGGAACCTGCTTTTGAGGTCCTACAAATGACTGAATTGTATCAACAACCATTTCTTCAGTCAGATGGTCTGTGGATTTTTGCGCCACAATCGCACCTGTCGTATCCTGTGTATCAGTCTCTACGCCAAGAAGCATTACTGCTTCATATTCCTTGTCACTGTCAGTCAACATATCGCAGACTTTAGTAGCTGTTCCAAGGCAAACCGGCAAAACACCTTCCGCATCTGGATCAAGCGTTCCAGTGTGGCCAATCTTTTTCTGTCCACATATTCCACGAAGTTTTGCTACAACGTCAAATGATGTGAACCCTTTTTCTTTTTTTACAACAATAATTCCATTCAACATCACTTTCACATTCCTACTTTATTTCAACTGTGCAGCGACTTCTTTTAACAAAATTTCTTTTATTTGAGATTCTTCACCATGCATAGTTGCTCCTGCAGCCTTTGCATGTCCTCCACCGCCGTATTTTACAACTATTTCAGACACATCCACAATTTTACCAGATCGAAGACTTACCTTATATCCATCTTCTTCATTTTGGTAAAGGAAAATTGCTACTTCGATTCCTTTTGTAGATCGAAGCTGACTTACAATTCCTTCCAGATGTTTTGGAAGCACGTTATAGTTTTCCATCTCTTCTCTAGTCAGACAGACATATATACATCTATCTTCTAAAAAACGTTCTGCTTTTAACAGCGCATATCCAAAAATACGATTCTGCTCAAACGTTTTTACGAAAAATGTGTCATTTACGATTGTTGGATAGTCAATTCCAAAATCCATCAATCTTCCTGCCACATTCATTGTTTTGGATGATGTGCTGGAATACTGAAACACACCGGTATCATGAATAATACCTACGTAAATACACTCTGCAATCTCTTTTGAAATCTTCTTTTCATTGAGCAGTTCAAATACGAGTTCACTGGTAGAACTTGCATTTGGGAAAATATAATTCACATCCGCAAAAGACTGATTGCTTTTGTGGTGATCGATACAGAGGGTCTGTTTTGCAGACTGGAAATATTTACCAGCTTTCCCTAGGCGATCGATGTCTCCACAATCCTGAGCGATAAAAAGATCATAGCTTCTGTCAATATCACACTCATTTTTAATCTCGTTTGCGGATTTGAGAAATTTGAACAGATTCGGAATCGGTTCTAAATACAGATCCACTGAAATTGCTGGATAATTTTCCTTTATGTAGTTGTATGTTGCAAGGCAAGAACCTACACAGTCGCCATCTGGTCTTACATGACCAGCAATGGCAACTGATGTTGTTTCTTCCAAAATTTTATCAAGTGATAACATTGTTATACCTTCTTTATAATTCTGGGCTTTCTAAATCATCACAATTGTAGGTAAGCGCATCAATTTTCTTTGACATTTCAATACCATATTCGATGGACTGGTCAGAGATAAAAGTGATTTCTGGAGTATTTCTCATATTTAAGCTCTGAGCCAGACATCTTCTGATATACCCAGCCGCACTTTTCAGACCTTTTATAGTGTCTTCCTGTGCTTTCTTGTCGCCAAGAACACTGATAAACACTTTACATGTCTTTAAGTCTGGTGCTACTTCTACAGAAGCGATGGTTGTCATTGGATGAATACGTGGGTCTTTGATTTCGTTGCGAATGATTGTTGACAATTCACGCATTACTTCTTCATTGACTCTTGTATTTTTAATACTGTTTTTTCTCATAAAAATTCCTGCTTTCTAAATATTAGCGAGGTACTTCTACCATCTTGTATGCTTCTACGATATCTAATTCTTCAAAGTCATTGAAGCCATCAAATACAAGACCACATTCATAGCCGTGACGAACTTCTTTTACGTCATCTTTGAAACGTTTCAGGGAAGCAAGTTCACCTTCAAAGATCTGATCTCCAGCTCTTGTGATACGTACTTTACATCCACGTTCAAATGTACCGTCTAATACGTAAGAACCAGCAATATTACCGATACCAGATGCTTTAAAGATCTGACGGATTTCTGCGTGACCAAGAACTTTTTCTTCAAAGATTGGATCAAGCATACCTTTCATAGCTGCTTCTACGTCTTCAATAGCCTTGTAAATTACAGAGTACAGACGAATATCTACACCTTCCTGCTCAGCAGTGGATTTTGCTGTGATATCTGTCTTAACGTTAAATCCGATGATGATAGCATTTGATGCGGATGCAAGAATGATATCAGATTCGCTGATGTTACCAACACCACCGTGGATTACTTTTACAACAACTTCTTCGTTGGAAAGTTTTACTAAACTCTGTTTTACAGCTTCTACAGAACCCTGTACGTCTGCTTTTACAATCAGGTTCAATTCTTTCAAGCTACCTGCCTGGATCTGAGAGAACAGGTCATCAAGAGACATACGCTGTCTAGTTTCTTCAAGAAGTTTTTCTCTATTCTGAGAAACGAATGTTTCTGCAAAGTTTCTAGCATCTTTTTCAGATTCGCAAGCCACAAATACTTCGCCTGCATTTGGTACACTGTTAAGACCAAGAATCTCAACTGGAGTAGATGGTCCTGCCACTTTGATTCTTCTTCCCTGATCATCGATCATTGCACGGACTTTACCATAGCTGCTTCCACATGCTACTGGTTCACCAACGCGAAGTGTACCTTTCTGAACAAGAACAGTTGCTACCGCACCACGTCCTTTATCCAGCTGTGCTTCGATTACAAGACCTCTTGCTGCTCTGTTTGGATTTGCTTTTAACTCTAATACTTCTGCTGTTAAAAGAACCATTTCTAACAGAGTTTCGATACCTTCACCTGTCTTAGCAGATACTGGCACGAAAACTGTACTTCCGCCCCAATCTTCAGCGATAAGTTCGTATTCTGTTAATTCCTGTTTAACTCTTTCGATATTCGCTGCTGGTTTATCAATCTTGTTGATAGCAACAATAATTTCTACACCAGCTGCTTTAGCATGGTTAATAGCTTCTACTGTCTGTGGCATTACACCGTCGTCAGCAGCTACTACTAAGATTGCGATATCTGTTGAATTTGCACCACGCATACGCATTGCAGTGAAGGCTTCATGACCTGGTGTATCAAGGAATGTGATATTTTCTCCATTGATCTGAACAACAGATGCACCGATATGCTGTGTGATACCACCAGCTTCTCTATCAGTTACACGAGTGCTGCGGATTGCGTCAAGAAGAGATGTTTTACCATGGTCAACGTGACCCATTACACATACTACAGGTGGTCTTGTAACCATTGTGCTTTCATCTTCTTCAGCTTCTTTAAGTAATTCTTCAATTACGTCAACTTTTTCTTCCTGTTCACAGATAAAGTTGAATTCTAATGCGATTTCTTCTGCTTTTTCGTAATCAATTTCAGAGTTAACTGTTAACATTTCACCCTGCATAAACAGTTTTTTGATGATTACAGAAGACTGTACTTTCATAGCATCTGCAAGATCTTTCAATGTCATGCGTTCTGGAAGTACAATTGTTTTGATTTCGTCCTCTTTCTTTTCAGCTGGCTGCTGTGGAACAGCGTTTCTCTTCTTGTGTCCTGTTTTCTTTTCAAGATTAACAAAACGTTCCTGTTTGCTTCCAAGTTTGTCGAAATCTTTATTTTTACGATTATTATCGTTCTTTCTGTTTTCGCTCTTACGGTTATTATCTCTGCTGTCTTTTCCGCGAACATCATCCATTGGAGCTGCGTCGCGATTCATACGGGAAATTTCCTGTTCTAAACGTTTTTTCGGTTCTCCTCTACGACCTGCTTCGTCCTGACGAGGGTTTCTATCACCTTTACGGAAATTATTATCGCCCCTGCTATTGTTGAAATCTTTCTGACCACCCCGGTCCTGTCTTTCGTTCTTGCCATATCTGTTTTCTCCATCCTGACGTGGACGTGCTGGACGATCCCCCTGTGGGCGTGCTGGTCTTTCGCCCTGTGGACGGTCTCCCTGTGGACGATGTGCACGTTCGTCGCGTGGTCTTTCTTCACGTGGTCTTTCTTCGCGTGGTCTTTCTACTGGTTTTTCAGCTGGTCTTTCTACTGGTTTTTCCACTGGTGTATCAACAGCAACTGTTTCTGTCTGTGTTTTTTCCAATGCCATACGTTCTTCTGGAGTAAGTCTATGACCTGGTCTTTCTCCCTGTGATCTTAAAAGACGATCTTCGCGTGGTCTGATTGGCTTACGTTCCTGTGGTTTTGCAGGACGATCTCCCTGTGGACGAGCTGGTCTTTCGCCCTGTGGACGATCTCCCTGTGGACGAGGTCTTCTTTCGCCCTGTGGACGACCATCTTTGCCTCTGCGGTCTCCCATCTTGCTGTGCTGTGGATTGTAAACTGCAGAAATGCTTGCTTTTTTCTTTGGTCTTTCAGCTGGTTTATCTCCTACAGGTTTCTCAGCTGGTTTTTTACCGTATTTATTTTTTACCATTTTGATCGCGTCATCTTCGATCATGCTCATATGGTTAGCTACTTCAATATTATTTTCATTTAAGAATGTCACAACATCCTTGCTTGATACTTCTAATTCTTTTGCAAGTTCGTATACTTTGATTTTTGCCATTCTTGTTCCTCCTTATTTAGTTGTCTCTATTACTCGAATCTGCTTTTCAAAGGATTTTGTAAATCCTGGATCTAAGACAGCAAGCATAGAGCGATATTCTTTTCCGATACAATGTCCTAATTCATCTTTTGTTCCAAAAAAATAAATTGGAACCTCATAATAATCTGTCATATTTGTCATTTTCTTTTTTGTGTTATCGGAAGCATCTTCTGCAACAATGACCATATATGCAGTTCCACTCTTTACCGCATTTTCTGTGGCAAATTCACCACTTGCGATTTTTCCAGCTTTCTGCGCCAGACCAAGATTTGAAAACAATCTATTCTTCAACAAATTCTTTCAGCTCCTTTAACAGATTCTCTTTTATGTCTTTCGGAATGCCCATTTTTAAGGATCGTTCCATTCCTCTGTTGGAACAAGCTTTCTCTAAACACTCCAGTGATTTACAAATATATGCTCCTCTACCGTTCTTTTTGCCGGTAACGTCAATGGACACAGTATCTTCTTCAGATTTTACTACGCGAATCAACTCTTTTTTTGGTTTCATCTCATTGCAGCCTGTGCAAAGACGCATTGGAACTTTTTTATTCATAATGATTATTCCTCTTCATATTCCGCTTCGTCAGCGTATTCATCATATTCTTCATAATCTTCGTAATCATCATACTCATCATAATCTTCGTAATCAGATTCGTAGTCCATGAAGTCACCAGCTTCTCTTGCCTGTGTTTCACTCTTAATATCAATCTTGAATCCTGTAAGTCTTGCAGCAAGACGCGCATTCTGTCCTTCTTTACCGATTGCTAAAGACAACTGGTAATCTGGAACAACTACTTTAGCAGCCTTTTCATCTCCATCTGCGATAACAGAGATAACTTTTGCTGGGCTTAAAGCATTTTCAATTAACATAGCTGGATTTTCGTTCCAGTTAATGATATCAATCTTTTCGCCTTTTAATTCGTCAACAATAGCATTTACACGTGCACCGTTCATACCTACGCAAGCGCCTACTGGATCTACATCTGGATCATTAGACCATACAGCAATCTTTGTTCTGCTTCCTGCTTCACGAGCGATTGCTTTGATTTCTACAGTACCATCGCGAACTTCTGCAACTTCTGCTTCAAAAAGACGTTTTACAAGTTCTGGATGTGTTCTAGAAACAAGGATCTTTGGTCCCTTAGATGTGGATTTAACTTCCAGAATGTATACTTTTACACGTTCTGTTGGTTCAAAAGTTTCACCTTTTACCATTTCATTTTCGTTAAGGATACCATCTGCTTTACCTAAGTTAATGCTAACATTTTTACCGATGTAACGCTGTACGATACCAGTAACAACATCTTTTTCCATGCCTGTATACTGATCAAACAATACTTTGCGTTCTTCTTCACGGATTTTCTGTAAGATTACATTTTTTGCATTCTGAGTTGCAATACGTCCAAATTCTTTGGATTTAACTTCAAACTGCATAATATCGCCAAGATCCATCTTAGAATCTTTCATTCTCGCTTCAGCAAGGCTAATTTCCATTACTGGATCTGTTACTTCTTCAACAACAGTTTTTTCTGCATACACATGATATTCACATGTTTCAGGGTTGATCATTACTTTGATATTTTCGGACTTACCAAAGTGATTTTTGCATGCTGTGATCAAAGAGTTCTCAATTGCTTCCAGCAGAGTTTCTTTGCTGATATTCTTTTCTTTTTCTAAAATTGTCAAAGCTGCTAACAATTCATTTGCATCACTGTTTTTGCTGTTTTTGCTTGTTCTAGCCATTTTTCTTTTTTCCTCCTGTTTTAAAAATCAAACGCAAGTCTTATCAATGCAATGTCATTTTTATCAAAAGTAAGTTCTGTACCATCTTCATCTTCAATGGTAACAGTTTTATCATCATAGGATGTTAAGATCCCATAAAATTCTTTCTGTTTGTTGATTGCTCTGTATGTACGGATCTCAAGTTCTTTCCCCATACTGCGAACATAATCTTTTTCTTTCTTTAATGGTCTTCCAAGACCTGGAGAACTCACTTCAAAAATGTAGGAATCATCAATAAAGTCCTTTTCATCCAGAAGATCATTCATTTCTCTTGCGACAAGTTCACAGTCCACAACTGTAATACCGCCTTCTTTGTCGATGTATGCACGCAGATACCAGCTTCCGCCTTCTTTAACGTACTCTACATCTACCAGTTCAAAATTGTTGCGCTCCAAGATTGGAGTGATCAATTCCTCTGTTCTGGCTTCGTACATTTCTCTTTTAGACATGTTTTCACCTTTTCCTTTATTCAGTTTGCAACAAATTCAAAGCCATGCAAATCCATAGAATTTTCGAGTCGTGGCTCTGAATTTAACCCTAGGTTCTCCCCTTATAACGAATTGAGAGTGGGCTCACACCCACTCTCAACTAGTAACATATTTAAATCATAAGCATGTTAACATAAAAAAGGAATTTAATCAAGTATTTTCTATCGGTTTTTAGATAAAACTTTATATTCTTCTCTATAATCTGAAGGCACAAAAAAGGAGCAAGATTTCTCTCGCTCCTTTTAGGCATTTAAATGTTATTCATTTAAATATAGCTTAAATTACTTTGTGCAGTACATGAAGTATTTGTATCCAAGTGGGTTGCTGAAGAAGCCCTGGATTTCGTCGTCGATCATGTAGATATCTGTGTAGTAGTATAAGCTTGTTGTACAACCTGTTGCCATTAAGATATCTTCTGCATAGTGCATTAATTCATAACGAACTGTGTTATCTGTACAAGATTTGATTGTAGAGATAAGTACATCGTATGTTTCTGCCCATGTTCCGTTTTCAACTTTTACATCATAACCCCATGGAGTTAAGTCTAAGCTGTAAACAGCAACGTCAGCGTGAGCACCTTTACCAAACTGGATATCGTTGTTACCAGAAATAGATGTCCACATATCTAAGAAACAGATTGGATCGTTGTAGTCTGCTAACCATCCATTACGTGCGATTGAATAGTCACCATTCTTACGTGTGTTAAGGAATGTGTTCCATTCCTGAGTTTCAAGCTGCATTGGGATACCGATGGCACCAATTGCACCCTGCATGTATTCACCGATTGCTTTATGAGCATCGCCTTCGTTGTAAAGGTATGTCATTGATGGGAAATCTGTGAACTGCTGTGTAGCTTCATCCCATGTGTAGTATTTCTTTAATGTTTCGATAGCTGCTGCATAGTTAGCTTCGAAAGCTGCTGGATCTACATTGTAGTATCCATTGAAGTCGTTATTGCCAGCGTTTTCATAGAACTGAGAGCCATCACCATCTGTAAGACCCATAGCTACGAAAGAAGAAGCTGGTAACTGACCAGCCTGGCCGATTTCTTCACAGATATATGTTCTGTCAAGTAATAAACCAACTGCATTACGGATTTCAGCTTCAGCTGCAACTTTTTCAGCACCTGTTAATGTGCTTGTTGCAGGAAGAATTTCTTCGTTTACATTCCACCATACATAGTATGTACCAAGCTGACCTGCAACTACGAATTCTGTAGGATATTTACCTTCAAGGTTAGCAATTTCTTCTGTTGGAACATCATCGATCATAGCCCAGCTACCGTTTTCGAAGTTTGCAAGCATGTTGTTTGCATCATCAGATAAGTAGCATTCTAACTGAAGTAATGTTACAGCATCTGCATCATGATAGTTTTCATTTTTTGTTAATGTGATAACACTGTCATGTTCCCATCCTGTCATTGTGTAAGCACCGTTACATACGTATGTAGATGGATCTGTTGCCCATGCTTCATTTGCAACTACGTCTTCACGTACTGGATAGTATGTTGGGAATGCTAATAATTCATTCCAGTAAGAAACAGCGTTGGAAAGAACTACTACTAATGTTCTTTCATCTGTAGCTGTTACGTTGATAGCGTCATCTGCATAACCATCAACTACTTCGAACATGTAACCATAGTCTGCACCGAGAGCTGTGGAAGCTGCACGTTTCCATGCAAATTCGAAGTCTTTTGCTGTTAAAGGCTGACCATCAGACCATTTTAAGCCTTCTTTGAGTGTGTATGTATATGTAACTTTACCGTCATCACCTACAACACCTTCAACTAATTCTTCTGCACAGTCAGGTGCGATTACTAAGTTACCACTTTCGTCCTGAGCCCATTTTGCAAGACCAGAGAAAAGATGTGCAACCATAGTAGCACCGTCTACTGCGGAGTTAAGAGCTGGGTCAAGTGTATCTGGTTCGGAAGCCAGACAAACTGCTAATGTGTCAAGTGTACCACCAGCTTCTGTTGCTGCGGATGAACCAGCTGGAGCATCTGGAGTTGTGTTGCCACAAGCTGCGATACCAAGAGCCATGCATCCTACTAACAATAATGCTAATAATTTTTTCATGAAGTTTTCCTCCTCTTTGTTTTATATTCAAAATGATCGTTCGCACTCCGATCAAGTGAATAACAAATTAGTTGATATCACTTACGTGGTGACAAGCCACGAAATGACCTTTTTCCACTTCCTTGAATTCTGGCATAGATTCCGCACATTCAGGAGTTGCATATACGCAACGTGTACGGAATGGACATCCAGATGGTGCATTCAATGGACTTGGAATATCTCCAGACAAAGCAATACGCTTGTTTGCACGCGCAATCTTTGGATCTGGAATTGGCACTGCTGATAACAGTGACTTAGAATATGGATGCAGTGGGCGATTATAAATCTCATCTGCATCAGCAAGTTCAACCATCTTACCTAAATACATAACTGCAATACGATCAGAAATGTGACGTACTACTAATAAGTCATGTGCAATAAACAGGTATGTGAGGCCTAACTGCTCCTGTAATTCATCAAACATGTTGATAACCTGCGCCTGAATAGAAACATCAAGAGCAGATACAGGTTCATCACAAACGATAAAGTCTGGATTTACCGCTAAAGCACGAGCGATACCGATTCGCTGACGCTGACCACCGGAGAACTCATGCGCATAACGAGATGCATGCTCACTGTTAAGCCCAACATGGCTCATAAGTTCAAGAATTCTCTCGCGACGTTCTTCCTTTGTCTTATAAAGTTTGTGAATATCTAATGGCTCCGCAATGATATCTGCTACTGTCATACGAGGATTCAATGAGGAATATGGATCCTGGAAAACCATTGTAGCTTTTTTACGGAATTCTTTGATATCTTCTTTTGTTTTTAATAATTTACCATTGTAGTAAATTTCGCCTGCAGTTGGTTTGTAAAGATGAAGCAATGTACGACCTACAGTAGTCTTACCACATCCGGATTCACCTACTAAACCTAATGTTTCACCTTTGTTGATAGCGAAAGAAACATCATCTACTGCTTTTAATGGTTTGGACTTAAACATTCCAACGTTAATATTGAAGTACTCTTTAAGGCCTTTGACCTCAATCAGAGGAGTATTATTCTGTTCTCTCATTGATGTCACCGCCTTCCTTTGTTTCTTCTACTACAATACTTCCATCTTCAATGCCTTTTTTCACATTCATCCAGCATGTTGCACAATGTGTATCAGAAATCTGCATCATTTCACACTTATCAGTAATACAGATCTTCATAGCTGCATCACAACGTGGCGCAAATGCACATCCTTTAGGCATATTTAATAAGTCAATAGGTGTACCAGTAATAGGCTGTAATCTTGTTCCTGAGGAATCAACAGTTGGAATAGAACGCATCAGACCTTTTGTATATTCATGAGCTGGTTCGTAGAAAATCTCATCTGCTGTACCCTGCTCACAAACACGGCCTGCATACATTACGATTACTTTATCACACATCTGTGCAACTACACCCAAGTCGTGTGTAATCATAATGATTGCCATTCCAAGTTCTTTCTGAAGATCCTTCATCAGTTCAAGAATCTGTGCCTGGATTGTTACGTCCAGAGCTGTTGTTGGCTCATCTGCAATCAGAATATCTGGTTCACAAGCCAGAGCCATAGCGATCATAACACGCTGACGCATACCACCTGACAATTCAAATGGATACTGTTTCATACGTTTCAGTGGTTCATTTACGTTAACTAACTGAAGCATTTCAACAGCACGATCCCATGCCTGTTCTTTGTTACGATCTGTATGAAGCAAAATTGCTTCCATCAACTGTTTACCAATTGTGTATGTTGGATTCAAGGAAGTCATAGGATCCTGGAAAATAATGGATACTTTATTTCCTCGAACTTCTTTCATTTCTTTCTCATCGATACCAACCAATTCTTTTCCATCTAAAAGAATGGAACCAGAAACGATCTTACCTGTACCTGCGAGAATCTGCATAATGGAATATGCAGTAACGGATTTACCGGAACCGGATTCACCTACGATACCCAGTACTTCTCCTCTTTCTAAATCAAAACTGATACCATTAACAGCTTTCACTTCACCGGCATCTGTAAAGAAAGAGGTATGCAAATCTTTAACTTCTAACAATTTAGACATAATATTCTCCTCTTTCTTAGTTATTTAATTTAGGGTCAAATGCATCGCGAAGACCATCACCAAACAGATTCAGACCAAGAACGATTAAAGAAATAACAATCGCTGGAACAATAAGTCTGTATGGATATGAGTAAAGTCCGCTAAGCGCATCGTTCGCAAGTGAGCCAAGAGATGGCATTGGTGCGTTAACACCAAGACCGATAAAGGAAAGGTAACTTTCTGTAAAGATCGCACTTGGAATCTGTAAACATGTAGAGATAATTACTACGGAAATACAGTTTGGAAGCAAGTGTTTAAGAATGATCCATTTACCTTTCGCACCTGCTGCACGGGATGCAAGTACATATTCCTGTTCTCTAAGAGACAGGATCTGACCACGGATAAGTCTCGCCATAGATACCCAGTATAAAATACCGAATACGATAAACAAACTGATAATGTTACTACCAATCTTAGCCAGGAATGTACCTTCGATGGCCAATGCTAACGTTTCCTTTAGCACCACGGCCAGCAAGATAATCATCAAGATATCCGGCAGCGAGTAAATAACGTCGACAATACGCATGATAACCAGATCGACTTTGCCGCCGCAGTAACCTGCAATAGAGCCGATTGTAAGTCCAATTACAAGTACGATGATACTTGCAAAGAAACCTACTGCAAGGGAAATACGTGTTCCATATACAACACGGATAAAATAGTCACGTCCCTGTGCATCTGTACCAAAAATGTGTGGGAACACATCTTCACCAGCTTCAATCAGCTTCTGTTCTGTTGAACCATATTCAAATGGTGCAAGGTTGTTGTAAGAAGCATCTACTGGCTTACCTGGTGTAATACCAAGCTGCTGGTCATAAGAATATGGCCAGAATAATGGAAGAACCAAACAAGCAACAACGATGACCAAAATTACGATCATACTTACAGTTGCAACTTTGTTCTTTAACAATCGTTTCACACCATCCTTAAAGAATGTTGTAGACGGACGCATCTGAACGAGATATTCTTTTTCTTCTTCAGATGCTGGCATAAAGGAGTCTACATTCAGATGGAGTGAAGGAAATTTAAATGGTTTCTTATTCATTTCTATCTGTACTCCTTTACTATTCTAAATTAATACGTGGGTCAACCACTTTGTATAAAATATCGCTGACAAGGTTCATGATAACGATCAATGTTGCAAGTACGATAGTTGTACCCATGATCAACATGTAATCTCGGTCATTAATACTACTTACGAATGCACGTCCTACACCAGGAACCGCAAAGATACGTTCTACTACCAGAGAACCAGTTACGATATACGCGATCATTGGTCCAAAATATGTAATAACTGGAAGAAGTGCATTCTTTAAAGCATGTCCAAAAATAATTCTTGGTCCTGATACACCTTTTGCTTTTGCTGTACGGATGTAATCCTGTCCAAGTACGTCCAACATAGAAGAACGTGTTAAACGTGTAATATATGCACATGGATATAATGCCAATGTAATGATTGGCAAAATAAGACCTCCTGCTGACGCGCCGTTTGCAGGGAATATCGCAAGCTTAACAGCAAATATAAGCAACAATAAAGTACCCATAATAAACGACGGCATTGATACGAAGGCGGTGGTCACCACCATAATTACCCTATCAATAATCTTGTTTCTTCGAAGTGCCGCTACTGCGCCTAAAATTACCCCAACAATAAGCGCACAAACTGCGGCCGTGATACCAAGTTTAACAGATGTCTTCATACCGTCAACAATGATATCTTTTACCATACGACCACGCTGAGTCATAGATGGCCCCATATCAAACTCTGTTACAAGACCTTTTAAATAATTTACATACTGCTTTCCAATTGGCTGATCAAGACCATACTTGGCCTCCAACGCAGCTTGTGCTTCAGCAGTAAGCGCTTTTTCACTTGCGAATGGATCACCTGGTACCGCCTGCATTACAAAGAATGTAATTGTGATTACGATCCAAACAGTTACCACCGCGAGAATAATACGCTTTATGATGTAAAGCAATGTCTTAGAATCCATAAATACCCTTTTCTCACTTTCTGTTTATTTCTCTACCGCACTAAAGTAAATGTGCCTATCTACATTATTATAGTAGATTTTCCCTTAAATTACAAGTGTACAGCTTCCTATAATAAGCCAATTCGCCTGCAATGGGACTGTAAAACAGTTCCAGTATTTCCTAAAAAAAATAACGATACGCGTATAGCGTACCGTTACCTTTCGGGTTGGGCTGTTAAAAACAGTCAACAGTTCGTACGGGAATCGAACCCGTGATTCCGCCGTGAGAGGGCGGCGTCTTGACCTCTTGACCAACGAACCTTAACGAATTGTATTATAGTACACTTGCAACCCATTTGCAAGGATGAATATATTTTCAAAGTGGTAAAAACGAATCTCATTTTTACCACTTTTCAAACACATTTTCTTTAGGTTACAGCTTTTCTTATGCTAATTTAGCTTTTGCAACTTCAACTAAAGCAGCGAAACCAGCTGCATCGTTAACAGCCATTTCTGCTAACATTTTTCTGTTGATTTCAACTTCAGCTAATTTTAAACCGTACATAAACTTGCTGTAAGATAAGCCATTCATTCTAGCTGCTGCGTTGATACGAGCAATCCATAACTGTCTGAACTGACGTTTTTTCTGTTTTCTACCTGCATAAGAACTTGTTAAGGCTCTCATAACAGACTGTTTTGCTACACGGTACTGTTTAGATCTAGCGCCTCTGTAGCCTTTAGCTAATTTTAATACTCTATTATGTTTCTTTCTAGCGTTCATGCCGCCTTTAATTCTTGCCATGATTTTTCTCCTCCTTAACGAATCTTACAGATATGGTAAAATCTTCTTCATGTTCTTAACGTTTGTAGAATCTGTCATTGCAGCTTTTCTAAGATTACGTTTTCTCTTAGTAGACTTCTTTGTTAAGATGTGGCTTTTGTAAGCTTTAGCTCTTTTTAATTTACCTGTTCCTGTTAATTTGAAACGTTTAGCAGCAGCTTTGCTTGTTTTCATTTTTGGCATTGTTGTTTCCTCCTGATAAATAGTCTTTTAACGTTTTTCGGCCAGCACCATTGCGATGCTACGGCCCTCAAGTTTTGGTGCCTTTTCCACGATTGCAACATCTTCTAATTCCTTCGCAAAGTCATCAAGAATATGTTTGCTGTTCTGCATATGAGCCATCTCTCTACCGCGGAATCTTAAAGTAACTTTTACTTTATTTCCTTTTGTGAGGAATTTTCTTGCAGAATTGATTTTTGTGTTCAAATCGTTGGTGTCAATGTTTGGAGATAATCTAACTTCCTTGACTTCAACAACCTTCTGTTTCTTTTTGGCTTCTTTTTCTTTTCTAGCCATTTCGTAACGGTATTTGCCATAGTCAATGATCTTACATACAGGTGGCTTTGCTGTTGGAGCAATCTTTACTAAGTCTAACTCCGCTTCCTGTGCAAGACGATACGCTTCTTTCGCAGACATGATGCCAAGCTGTTCACCATCCGCCCCGATAACACGTACTTCCTTATCTCTGATCTGTTCATTAATCTTTAAATCGCTAATGACCGTACACCTCCATAACAAAAAAAATGTGGATAGGCAGACTATCCACTATAAAATCCAAACAAAAATAATTTAGTTTGAAAATATGAACCAGAGTCGCTCAATTGCGCTTGGTGAGAGTGGATACTCTACTTTGTTTCTAACAACTCATATAAATTAACATAACATTATGTTGATGTCAATAGTTTTTTCGAAGGTTTTTGATTGTTTTTTCACTGTTTTTCCTTTACCAAAACCGAAAAATAAAGTATCATAAAACCGTCTAAAATTCAACACTTATATGGACGAAAGGAAGTTTATTTATGATAGATTTACATGTACATTCCAATGCATCCGACGGCACCTGTTCTCCCTCCGAGTTAGTTTCTCTGGCCAAGGAATCTGGTGTTACCGCTTTTGCTCTTACAGACCACGACAGCATTGACGGCGTTGAAGAGGCCTTGCTTTGCGGCGAAAAACTTGGTGTAGAAGTTATCCCAGGCGTAGAACTCTCCTGCAATTACAACGATGAAGAAATTCACGTTGTCGGACTCTATATTGACTATAAAGACGAGGCTTTTGTTGAACATCTGAGAAATTTCCAAGACTTAAGAGACAACCGAAACATAAAAATGGCGGAACGTCTCTGTGAAGAAGGCTTTGATATTTCCGCCAGTGCTTTGCATGAAATGTTCCCTGACGCCGTTATCACAAGAGCACATGTTGCTAAATATCTAGTTGCCACCGGCCAGGTCAAGGAGTTATCTGTTGTCTTTGACAAATACATCGGAAACGGTTGCAAATGTTTTGTAGACCGTCCAAAAGTTCATCCTGCTGATGCTATCAAAATGATTCATAATATCGGCGGTATCGCTATCCTCGCTCACCCTTGTCTTTGCAAAATGAAACGCAAAGATCTCTATCAAATGATAGAGGAGCTTGTTGATGCAGGCTTAGACGGAATCGAGGCCATCTATTCCTGTAACAAAGGTTCCGATGAAAAAGATTTTCGTGAAATAGCTGAAAAACATAATCTTTTAATTTCTGGCGGCTCTGATTTTCATGGTTCAAACAAACCATACATCAAACTGGGAACCGGTAAAGGTAATATGCATATCTACTATTCTGTATTAGAACAAATCAAAGATTTCGCAAAAAAAGTACCTCTGGATTAATTTCAGAGGTACTTTTGCTATCCTGCAATATTTATTTCACTTGATCGATCAATAATTGCTGTTGTTCTCTGCTGATTGACATGATTGCTTCAAACAGTTCTCTTGCACCATTTGTATATTCAGCATTCTCTACCAAACTCTGGATTTTCTCCAGCTTGGCTCTTTCTCGTTCAACATCAAGAACAGGTTTATTGTTGGCAATTTTATATTCAGCAACCTGCTTCGTAAGATTCATTCGTTTCTCGTATAAGGCAACAATCTGTCTGTCGATCTGGTCAATATCAATTCGGATTTCATTTAAATCTCTCATAATCCCTCCAAAATATATTCCTTTTCAAAACACAGCTAAACAAGATCAAACAATGATAACTGATTGGACTCTGGCAAATCTCCCAAAAGATTTAAGTCAGCCATCAAATCTACAACTGTCTTACTTACCTTTGTACGCTGTCTAAAGTCGTCTCGGGATAAAAACGGACCATCTTTTGCAGCTTCTACCACCGCATCCGCCGCTTTGTCACCCAGACCTTCTATCGTACTGATAGATGGAAGCAATTTACCATCAATGATTTGGAAATGGTGCGCCTGGGATTTGTAGATATCTATCGGAAGAAACTCGAATCCACGGGCGTACATCTCCTGAACAATACGCATATCTTTGTATGTATCCTGTTCTTTTTTCGTCAAGGTATCTTTCCTGCGTTCATAATCTCTCATGAAAAATTCTAAACGCTCTTTTCCCTGACACATAAGTTCATAGCTAAAAGATGTAGCACGAATACTAAAGAACGCTGCATAGTATGCCAATGGATAGAACACTTTGCAGTATGCAATTCGCCACGCCATCATAACATAAGCTGCCGCATGAGCTTTAGGGAACATGTATTTAATCTTTTTGCAAGACCAAATATACCAATCCGGCACTCCATGCTCTTCCATCTCTTTTTCCCAATCTGGCTTGAGTCCTTTTCCCTTACGAACACTTTCCATAATGGTAAAAGAAAGCTCACTGTCTAATCCCATTGAAATAAGATATGTCATGATGTCATCTCGCGTACAGATACAGGTTGAGATTGTAGCTTTGCCTTCCTGGAGCAACGTCTGTGCATTACCAAGCCATACGTCCGTTCCATGGGAAAGTCCCGCAATACGAACAAGATCAGAAAACGCCTGTGGCTTAGTATCGATAAGCATCTGCATCGCAAAATCAGTACCAAACTCTGGAATGCCAAGAGCACCTAATGGACAGCCATTAATATCTTCCGGCTTAACCCCCAAGGCTTCTGTACTTTGGAACAACGACATTACTTCCTTATTGTCCAAAGGAATGTCTTTCGGATCAATACCAGTCAGATCCTGAAGCATTCGAATCATGGTCGGATCGTCGTGTCCAAGAATGTCAAGTTTTAACAAGTTATGGTCAATAGAATGATAATCGAAATGGGTTGTAATCGTATCTGTTGTCATATCATTAGCAGGTCTTTGCACCGGAGTAAATGAATAAATCTCTTCGCCTACTGGCAAAACAATGATACCACCAGGATGCTGTCCTGTTGTACGACGGATTCCAACGCAACCTTGAACAATACGATCAATTTCACAGTTTCTTTTTCGAACACCGCGCTCTTCGTAATAGTTTTTTACATATCCAAAAGCAGTCTTATCTGCCAATGTACCAATCGTACCTGCTCGATAAGTCTGTCCATCTCCGAAAATTACTTCCGTGTATTTATGCGCCTTACTCTGATAATCACCGGAAAAATTCAAGTCGATATCAGGTTCTTTGTTTCCTTTAAATCCAAGGAAAGTTTCAAACGGAATATCAAAACCTTCCTTCATCAGATTCTCTCCACATTCAGGACATGTCCTATCAGGCATATCACAACCCGCTTTACCGCCATACCCTTTTACCAATTCCGAATCAAAATCTACATAATGACATCGCGGGCAGATATAATGCGGACTTAATGGATTTACCTCAGTAATACCTGACATGGTAGCAGCAAAGGAAGAACCTACCGAACCACGGGAACCTACCAAGTAACCATCTTCGTTTGACTTCCATACAAGTTTCTGTGCAATGATATACATTACGGCAAAGCCATTGGAAATAATAGAATTCAACTCTCTTTCCAATCGCTCTGTTACTACTTCCGGAAGATTTTCCCCATATATCTCATGGGCTTTTGTATAGCAGATCTCCCTTAATGTGTGATCGGAATTCTCAATAACCGGAGCGCATTTATCCGGGCGAACCGGTGAGATCACCTCGCACATATCGGCGATCATATTCGTGTTTGTAATAACTACTTCTTCTGCCTTCTCACTTCCCAAATAAGAGAATTCTTCAAGCATTTCTTCTGTAGTTCTAAGATAAAGTGGTGCTTGATTGTCTGCATCCTTAAATCCTTTTCCCGCCATAATGATACGGCGGTACACTTCGTCTTCAGGGTTCAAAAAATGCACATCACAAGTGGCAACAACAGGCTTTTTGAACTGTTCTCCCAATTGTACAATCTTACGGTTGATATTCTTAATATCTTCCATAGAGTTAATCGGCTCTCGCTCACTTTCAATCATAAAAGCATTGTTGCCCAAAGGCTGAATTTCCAGATAGTCATAAAAATCAACAATCTTTCCAAGATCTTCATCGGATACGCCCGAAAGCAACGCCCGATAAAGTTCGCCGGCTTCACATGCGGATCCAAGAATCAGTCCCTCTCTGTTTCGAAGCAATTCACTCTTAGGAATACGTGGTCGTTTGTTGTAATATTTAATATGAGACAGAGATACTAATCTATACAAATTCACTCTTCCAATATCATTTGCAGCCAAAATAATCGCATGATAACTAGGAAGCTTTTTAACAGTTTCTGCATCCATAGAACTCATCTGATTAAGCTGATCAAGATCCTCCACACCTCGATCACTGAGCATGTCCATAAACTTAACCATAATCTCTGCCGTGCACCCAGCATCATCAACAGCTCTGTGATGATTATCAAGGCTCACGTTAAGAGCTTTTGCAACCGTATCTAATTTGTATCTGTTCAACTGCGGAAGCAACGTTCTTGCAAGAGCTACAGTATCAATAACGGTTGTTTCACAGTTTAACCCCTGTCTTTTGCAGTTCTCCCGGATAAAGCTCATATCAAAATCAGCATTATGCGCTACCATTACAGAGTCTTTACAAAACTCTATGAACTTAGGAAGAACCTCTTCTATAACAGGTGCATCTAAAACCATGCTGTCATTGATGCTTGTCAGTTTTTCTATTTCAAAAGGAATCGGAACTTGCGGATTTACAAAAGTACTAAAACGGTCCACAATCTCTTTGTTCTGTACCTTTACTGCACCAATTTCAATAATTTTGTTTTTGATTGGGCTAAATCCTGTTGTTTCCAAGTCAAAAACAACATATGTATCTGTCAGCTTCTGGCCTTTTGAATCTTCAACCAAAGACTTTAAATCATCAACCAAATATGCTTCCACACCATAGATAATCTTAAAATCAGGATTCTTTATCTTTGCATGACTGGCATCGGTAAATGCCTGTACAGCGCCATGATCCGTAATAGCAATCGCTTTATGCCCCCATCCATCAGCACAGGCAATAAGATCTCCAACGGAAGACACGCCGTCCATATCGCTCATTTTAGTATGACAATGCAATTCCACACGTTTCATTGGGCTGTTATCCACACGCGCAACAGTAAAATCAGGAATTTTCTTAATACCTGATACACTATTGATAGACAAGTCACTGTCATATTTATCAATAGCAGTTACACCTTTAACCTTAATAAAGGAATCCTTTTTTAAATTTGGAACGATTTCTTGCAAATGTTCATTTTTACAGAACATCTTTACCATAATGGTATCTGTAAAATCAGATACTGCTAAAAAAAGGATTGTCTTCTCATTGCGGATCTCTCTAGATTCAAAAGACATAATCTTACCGCGAATCGTTACCTCGCCCATCTCACCTAAAATCTGATCAATTGGCATAGCTTCATCATCAAAATCTCTGCCGTAGATCACGTCAGGATTATCTGACCGTTTCGGTCCTCTGTCTTTAAACTCTTTCTTAGGAAAATCTTTCTTCTGAAACTCTTTCTTCTCAACGTGTTCTGTTTTCTTTAAATGAATTTTTTCTGTTGAGGCTTTTGTTTCGGTTTGATCCTTTTGTGTTGTAGATGCCTCTGCCCTCTCAACCTCGGCAACAGGCTGTGTATTTTCAAAAGAACCTTCTTTTGGAGAAGTATTTCGAATAATAGTTTCCACTCTATTCTTAATGAGAATCTCCGCATTCTTCTGATATTTATTTTCTTTTTCCTCATAATAAGAAAAAGAAAGTTTCATTTTTAAACCGCATCTGCCACAGAAAATCTTTTCCAAAATTTCATACAGTTCATCTTCTCTCTGTCTGGCCACAAGGGTATCTTTCAAAGAAATGTCCATAAGATCTGCCTGTGGGAATGAAACCTTTGCAGTGCGGAGCATATCATACTCAAGCATACTATATTCACGGAATTCGTCCAGAATACTGTCCCAATACACGCTGTAAAGGTTCTCTGGTGTATATTGTTCTGACAGCTTAAATTTTTCCATCAGTTTAACTTTCACTGGCTCTTTTGGAAAATACTGTTCTTTGATTTCTTTTTCCACACTAAAGATCTTGTCTTTTGTGATCAGACGTGTGCCATATATGTAGATACGGAGCAATTCTTTCTTTTGGACACGACCCACGCGAAGAATTTCCACATCTGAAAAC
>JAZQSD010000035.1:0-26814 GCA_045629925.1 Eubacterium sp. | reverse complement strand
GCGGCCAGAATAATAAGAATTCCTAGAAAAATAGAAGGATATCCTGTGAATCAGATTACTTGATGAAAGTCGAAAAAACAATCCTTTGGACAGTTTTTGTGAAAAGTGCACATTGTGCAAATAGACCTGCTGCAAACTATCCTAGATAAAGGATTCCGTGTGGATGCATAGGAAAAACATCAAAAAATTTTGGTAATATTCAACAATTATTTTTAAATTCCATCATAAGCTGATAAAAACGGAAAAATGTATGATGAATGAAAAATTAGATAACTTGTTGAATCTTTCTTTGGATAGCAGTGAGGAGGAACGTGAACGGTCAATGGTCCTGAGTGTAGGCGTTGACAGGGCCAGTGGTTATTGGGAAGTGATTGTAAAATACAATGGAAGTCTGCAGAGTTTACAGGATAAATATCCTCAGATTCAGGCGGCGGAGCTATTGTATCAGTACGGAATTTTGCAGATTCCCCAGGAATTAGTGGATCTTGTAGCCAGTGACGTACAGATTTCCTATATGGAAAAGCCTAAAAGTCTGTTTTTTGCAGAGGAGGTAATTTTGTAATGGAAGTGTTAAGTCCGGCACTGACTGGGCAAGGAACAATCATTGGAGTTGTTGACTCTGGAATTGACTATAGTCATCCGGATTTTTGTAATCCAGACGGAACAACGAGGATATTGTTGTTGTGGGATCAGACCATAAATAGGGTGTTTGACAGCGCTCAGATCAATGCAGCACTTGCACAAACTGATTCTGAAAGGCGGTATGCCATTGTGCCCAGTCGCGACCTATCTGGCCACGGAACCCATGTGGCAGGGATTGCAGCTGGCAACGGCAGAGCATCCGAGGGCAGATATATGGGGGCAGCCCCAGAATGCAGCTTGATTGTGGTAAAACTTGGAACCCAGCGAGAGGAGGCTTTTCCAAAAACTACAGAACTGATGAGTGGAGTGGATTTTTGTATGCGTCAAAGTTATGCGTTAAAAATGCCAATTGTTATAAATTTGAGCTTTGGTAATAATTATGGTGGACATGATGGTACTTCGCTTTTAGAAACTTATCTAAATGATGTTTCAGATTATTGGAAATCGTTAATCGTTGTGGGAACAGGAAATGAAGGGGCTGGAAGAGTACACGTACAGGGGGATTTGAAAAATATTCTTACAGATGGCAGGGCAGTTGAAGATTTAGTGGAAATCTCTGTAACACCTTATAATACAGGGTTTAATGTTCAGGTATGGAAACATTATGCAGATCAAGTCAGGTTTTCTCTGATAGCACCCAGTGGAGTGACGATAGGGGAACTAAGAGAAGAGCTTGGTACGCAGCGCTTTTTGTATCAAGGTACAGAAGTGTTGGTTTATTACGGAATGCCGTCTCCTTACAGTGTCAGTCAGGAGATTTTTTTTGATTTGATACCTCAGAAAACTTATGTGGACAGCGGTATATGGAAAATACGAATTGAGCCAGAAGTAATTGTGGATGGCACTTATCATATGTGGCTTCCGGGGGAGGGAAGTCTTGGAAATACGGGGTTTACAAGTCCTGATGAGGACACAACGCTGACAATACCTTCAACGGCTCCGAAGGTGCTTTCTGTGGGCGCTTATGATGCAGAAAATCTTACAATGGCGGCATTTTCTGGTAGAGGATACACCAGAAATGACCAGTATGTAAAACCAGATGTGGTGGCACCTGGTGTAGATGTTATGTCAACTGCGGTTGGCGGAGGATATGAAAGAAGAAGTGGAACTTCAATGGCGGCGCCATACGTAAGCGGGAAGGCTGCTCTTTTGATGGAGGCAGGGATTGTGAAAGGGGAAGATCCTTATATGTTTGGATCAAAAATCATTGCTTATATGCATCGACAGGCAAAAACGCTGCCTGGATATACAAAATACCCCAACCCTGTAACGGGCTGGGGCAGGATTGACTGATTATTTTTTCTGCGGCAATTCTGTTGTAAGTAAATTTACGAACAATGAGATTACCGGATTGAAGTTTTCTTTTCTCCAAATTGCAACTAAAACAAGAGGGTCACTTCTAAACACAGGGATAGATTGTACAGCCTGATTTGCACTGGAAATACAGTTTTCATCTAAGATGGAGTAACCTAATCCAGATTCAATCATCAACAAAGTATCTTGGGTGCTGTTGGAAAGATGAATCTCTTTTGGCGTAAAACCATGAAGCTTGCAAAGTTCCACTGCATTGTTATAGGCTCCGAATGAAATTTCAGGGTTGATAGCAATCAGCGGAACATTTTTCAATTCTTCCAGATGAATATAATCTTTTTTGGCCAGTGGATGTAGTTTTGAGATTACACAACGGGCACTGGAGTGGAAGAATGGCTGGAATACAGTTTCTTCTGCAGGATATCCTGGAAGGTCAAAATCCATAGTCAAAGAAATGTCGATTTTTCCTTCAGAAAGAGCTTGTCGTAATTCTTTGAAGTTTCCTCTGAAAACGTTTAGCTTGATGTTTGGATATCGTTCACGAACGGCATTGAGAACTTCCGGCAAGAAGTTTTCAGAACGCTGTGATTCAATAACACCAAGGCTGATGGATCCTTCTTGACCAAGACCTGCCAAGCGGGCTTTTTCAACGGCTTCTTTGGCTTGCTGTGTCAGAGAAGAAAATTCTTCGTACAAAACTGCGCCTGCAGGAGTTAAACGAACGTATTTTTTTGTACGGAAAAAAAGTTTCATGCCAAGCTCTTCTTCAAGATTTGAAATGTTTCGACTTAAAGATGACTGTGCAATAAATAAATGATTGGCAGCTTCTGTGAAGTTTAAAAATTTGGCAACGTTTAAAAAACATTCAATCTGAAAACTTGTCACGTCATATTCCTCCTGCTAGATTTGTTCACATATATTGATTGTATTAAAAAAGTCCAAATTTCTCAAGGGAAAGATGTTATAAGGTTGGATAGAATATGTTCAAAAGCATAAGAGTATGATATGATAAATAAGTTAGATATTTCTTTGTTTCAGGTGGAAAATCTTTTTGAAATTCTGCCATTTGGAAAGGTGTAAACGTATGGAATTAAGTTTTATGGAAGTTAGAAAACAGATTTGTGATGTTTGTTATAAAATGTGGCAGCAGGGCATTGTCGCTGCAAATGATGGAAATATTTCAGTGAAGCTGGAGGATGGCACTATTTTGTGTACTCCAACCGGTATGAGTAAAAGTTATGTAACACCAGAGTCTTTGGTGCGAACAGACTTGGAAGGGAATATTCTTGAGGCAGCAGAAGGTTATCGTCCATCTTCGGAGATGAAGATGCATTATCGTTGCTATAAGGAACGTCCGGACATTGGCGCGGTTGTGCATGCACACCCACCAGTAGCGACTACATTTGCTGCAGCAAACAGACCGCTGGATGATTATGTGATCATGGAAAATATCGTAAATATTGGAGCGGTGCCTGTGGCGCCAATGGCAATTCCTTCTACAGAAGAGGTTCCAGAGTCTGTGGTACCACTTTTAAAGAATCATGATGCGATGCTTTTGGCGCATCATGGCGCGCTGACTGTGGGTGTGAACCTTTTGGCCGCATATTACAAGATGGAGTCACTTGAGCAGTTTGCAAAAACATCGCTTTATTTAAAGATTTTGGGCGGTGCGCCAGATATTGCAGAGGATAAGATCCATACTTTGATTGGGCTTCGTGAGAAATATGGATTGAAGGGCCCTCATCCTGGATATGTAAAATACAGCAAGGACAATGATGATGTTAAATAGATGTTAATGAATTGTACTGTGGAGGAGAAGGAAGATGAAAGGACTAGTGCATATTTATGAGGGATCTGGAAAAGGAAAGTCAACTGCGGGGGTAGGTTTGACTGTGCGATGCGCGGGATGTGGTTTTCCAGTAGTGTATTCTCAGTTTTTGAAAGATGGAACAACTGGAGAGATGAATATCTTACGCCAGATTCCAAATGTTACGATTCTTGTGGAAGAACGCCATTTTAAGTTTTCATTTTTGATGACACCGGAAGAAAAGGTGGAAGCAAAGAAGTGTTATACAGAGTTGTTTAAGAAAGTAACACAGGCTGCAGTAGAAAAGAGCGCTCGCCTGCTGGTTATGGATGAAATGATTGATCTGTGCAATGCAGAGCTGATCGATACGCAGTTGGTAGTAGATTTTTTGAAGAATCGTCCGGAAGAATTAGAAGTGGTAATGACAGGAAGAAATCCAAAACCAGAGCTTGCGGAATTAGCAGATTATATGACAAAAATGGATGCAGTTAAACATCCATATCAAAAAGGGATTCCAGCTAGAAAAGGAATCGAGATGTAGTTTGTCAAATCAAAAAACATACAATTTTTTTGGTGGATTTGACGATTGGATTTTATAAAAAGTATATGGAAAAAAGCAGAAAGGGTAATTCCTAACAACGTTATGTTGGGAAATGCCCTTCTTTTTTTGTCTGATTTTACGGCTGTTCATTTGTAAAAGTGGGTGCTATACTTCCCTTACATTTCGTCGCGGGTGATTCCCGTGTTTGGGTTTTTCTTTTTTCATAGTCCTGGGTTTCCCAGGAGCAATTCACTGATTTTGAGATTTTGGGAATGAGGTGAAAATATGGCAGAAACAGTAATCTCTTTGGGGTGCTGTGTTCTCTTTATTGTCGCCGGTATTTTTGATGAACGTGAGCGCAAGATTCCACGATACATTAGTTATCTTGCAGTTTCATGTAGTTTTTTTGACTGGTTTTTACAATGTTATGTAAACCAAAAGTTTGTTTTGAGTAATTTCATAGTATCAGCAGGGATGTTTGGATTGATTTTTATCTTTTATCTGAGAGGGCAGATTGGACGTGGAGATCTGTATCTGATACTGTCAATGTTTCTTTTGCTTAGTGAGGGGCAAAGTACGCGAGCACTGATCTGGGAGGAAAATATGTTGCTCTGCGTTGCTTTCCTTAGCGCTGCATTGCGTCTTGCGCTGCGAGGCTTACGAAAGAAACATTATCAGCCGGGATGCCCTTTCGCAATGCATTTGCTGTTGGGCTATGTGGCAACGAGTTTATTTTAGGAGGATTGCATGACAGATTTAAAAAAAGCGGTAGAAAACATCATTGAATATTTTGTGACACAAGAGGCACAGACATTGACCAAAATGTATCGGGGACTAGTTGCAAAAGAGGAATTCCTTCAGAAAGTTCATCAGTACGTGGTGCAGGTTCTTCGGGTGGAAGAACGTTATGTAAACTTAATTGTGGAGGAGGTCAGTAAGTATATATGGGGATACAGAATATTGTCAGATTTGATTTCAGATCCGGACATTTCTGATATACGAGTTATGGCTTATGACAATATCCGCATCAAGAAGAATGGAATTCGGCAAAGTACAAATCTCCGATTTGATTCACCAAAAGATCTTCAGTTTTTTGCAGAATACTGTGCCACAAAATGTGCTCATTCTCTAAGTTTGGCCCATGCTGTGGCCAATTGGACCGACAGAAATGGAGATCCGGATTTTATTCTCAGGTTCAATGTATCTACTTCCTTTGTGAATTCTATTGAGACGCCTTATATACATATTCGAAAGATACCGAAGACAAAGATTACGGCGAAACAATTGATTGCAAAAGGATTTATGACTCCACAGATTGCAGCTTTTATTAAGCAGAGAGTGGTATCTGATGGGGGAATGCTCTGGTGTGGAAAGGGAGGGTCTGGAAAGACCACAGGGATGAATGCTTTTTTAGATGAGATGCCGGCTGACAAAAGTTGTCTTGTGATACAAGAGAATGAAGAATTGTTTAGCCATACGCATCCCGAGATGATGTTTCAACACATTGTTGAGAATCATGGAGATGGGATGATTCACTACAATTTGAAGGATTTGGCGAGAAATGGCCTATTAATGGATCTTGATTATTTTGTGATTGGAGAGATCAAAGGAGGAGAGGCACTGTATTTCTTGAATGCATCCTATACGGGACATCGTTGCTGGGCCAGTGTTCATGCCATGTCTTCTCAGGAAGCCATGATTAAATTGGCTGACTACGCAAAGTATGAAGGGGATTATACCAGAGAGCAGGTACTGGAGATGCTTCAGGATATCAGGACAATTGTCTTTATGAAAGATTTTCGAATACAGGAAATCACGGAGGTGATAGGTTTTGATCCAGAAGAAAATAACCTAATATACAGAACTTTGTATGATGAGAGAAAGGGGATAAATGAATTGCCTGACACAGACATGGAAGGCTGTCGTATATTGCCGAGAAATATTTAGTTAAGAGGGATGAATCAGTGAGTTGGATGATAATAAGAATAATTGTGCACGGGATGGCAGGTGCGGGAATGTTTACCTGTGTATACAGAATAATCACAATGGGCATAAGACAACAATGGATGAGACATGGATGGAGTTATTTTATGTTTCAGACAAGGCAGATTCAGCAAAAACGCGAGAAAGATTACCGAAGGCAATATGAGGAAGTTGGCATTTTAGAAAAAGTGTCATGGATACAGCGCTGGGATCAGTGCTTTTCCCAGAGCATGATACAGAAAAAATATCCTCAGCTAAACTCCCAGATGTATGCTAGTTTTCTTGTTGGCGTGGCTGCGTTGGCGGGAATTTTAGGAATTGTTTTTTGCAGGGAGAGACCTTTGGTTAGTGTTGGCGTGGGTGGCATTTTGTTTGTTGGAATTCTATTGGTTGGCGTATTTTATGTAAACCAATTAAGAGGAAAGAACTGGAGAAAAACAGAAAGAGAATTGATGCCGTTTTTAAATATTGTGGACAATTTCAGCAGGACAGAACAAGATTTGTTTCAAATCTTTGAATTGGCAACACCGTATTTACAGGAACCTTTGAAATCTGTTTTGTCGGAGTGCGGAAAGCATGCAGCAGCAACTGGAAATCGAATGGAAGCTGTCAGGGAATTGTTGTACAAGGTGGAGCATCCTAAGTTTCGTGAGATAATCCAAAATTTAGAAATCTGTTCAAAAAATGAGGCTAATTATGCAGTGGTTGTAGGAGACATGAGAGACAGTCTGACCGCGTATATGTCTAATCGGAAGGAAGAGGCCGGTATTTTAAAAGAAGGACAGATACAGATTGGAGTAATACTAGCTATGGGTGTTCCGATGATCGCTATGCTAACCGGGATAACTCAAATCCCGCTAAAAGGAATGGCAGATAATTTGTTTGGCCGATTTATTATTGGGTATTGGATCTGTTTGTTAGCGGTAATCATTTTTCAAATGTTTGTTAAGGGAGCAGGAAAGGAGTCGTAGTTTTGCGTTGGATAAAAAGAATGGCTATAGGACAGCAGCAGTTTTTGGTAAAAACCGGAGCGGTGTTTTGGATGCCATGGATTACAGAGGAAAGATATCTTTTGCTACGAATCGCCTGCTCGGTGCTATGCGGAGGCTGTGGAATCGGGGTGAGTTTTTGGCTTTCAGGTTTGCAAGGTTTGTGGATGCTATTGATGGCGGTTGGTTTGTTGATTGGATTCATTTTGCCAGGGCTCGTGTTTCGAATCTCAGATGCTAGGGATAACGAGCAGATGACTGGTGATATTCGCAAGTTGTATGAGTATGTAAAGATTCAGGTAAAGGCAGGGATGTATCTGACCAATACACTGTCTGCCTGTTATCTTGCTATTTCCAATCGACGATTAAAACAAGGCCTTTTGGAGCTGAACTCTAGATTGATTGCCACTAATAGCGTGGCAGTTGCGATTGCAGACTTTGGAGAAAAATTTACCAATGAGTATATTGCATATTTTTGTCTGATTGTAAGCCAATCAGAACAAAGTGGTCGTATGGCACAGATGTTGGATGATATGACCAGACAATTAGAAGACTTAGAGCGATACATGATGAATCAGAAAAGAGGCCGTATGGAGCGGAAAGTGCTCTTGCTTACCTTGTTTGTGTTTGTTGGAATTTTGTTGATTGCAGCTTATCAATTAGCTACGTCTTTGTTGGCGTCTGTATCAGGAATTATGAATTAATGTAGTGAATGTATGAGAAGGAGAAATAGAAATGAATAAATTAAAAAATACAATGACAGATATTACATATAAGTTAAAACGTTTTGGTTGGAACATGGTGGCAAAAAAAGATGCTGGGGAAAGTCACGTGATCACAGTGATTGCTATGTGCGTAATCGGTGTGGCGCTGGTGCTGGTACTGTCAGGTGTTTTAAAACCGATGATCACAACTATGTGTTCTACAATGCAGGAAAAAATCAGCAGTATGTTTGCTGGATTGTAAGGAGACGATGGCGTGTTGAGAAGGTTGTTGCTAAAGAAAGATAGTGGTGTATTAGACCAGGTACTCCCCTTGTTTGTTGGGATAGTTATGTTAACCATTGTCTTTGGGATGATGCTAGGTGCCATGGAAAGTATACAGACAAAAAATAGAGTGGATTTGGTAGCTAGAAGAGCTATTTTGCTGTTGGAAACCTATGGGTATATTGAGGATGGCATGAAAGCAGAATTAAAGGACCAGTTGGAAGCGGCAGATATCATAGATGTTCAGATTTTTACAAAAGGATATCGGGAAGATACCAGAGAATGGGGAACAATCAGTGAGACTATGCCGGCTGCGTATGGACAAAAAGTAGAAGTGACGATTACAGGAAAACTGCATACAACAGATGTCCGTGTGCCAGGCGAGACAATTTTTTCAACAACGATAGGAAAAGATATGGATAAACTACATGTTGTGCGAGTGTCTACCAGCAAGAATTAATAAGAAATGAAAAGGACAACAGGAATAGTGAAGATTAAAAGTAAATGTGTTACAAAAAGTATCCGGTGGATAGCAGAAAAGGAGGACGGCATCATATTGCTTCCTTGGCTCATTTTGTATTTCTTTGTGTCTTTGTGTCTCTTTATTATGATATTTGCTCAGAATATCCATGTTTCTACAAAGTACGTTGTGCAGGACGGATTGGCCGCAGCTGCTCTTGCTGGTGAAGTGGCAGATCTGGAGATGCTTAGCCAGTATAATGAATTATTGATAACAGATTTGATATATTCCAGGCAGATGTTTGAAGAGTCGATAAGAGCATCTCTAAATTTGAATGCTGATGGATATCCAGATTCTCAAAGTGCGTATTTTGATCCGTCTGTGCCTGTACAAGTAATTGAATTGAAAATTTACAACGTAAGTAGAGAGAAAGTGTATGTTTCAGATTTGCTAAAGGCAACAGATAATATAGTCTATGATGAAACGAATGGTCTTTCTTTGGATCCACAGAGTGAATTGCTGGGGGATTTGATGAGTGATACGAGAGAATATCTTCAGCATGTAGTAATGGTGGATGGCGAGGAAAAAGAAATCAAAAGCACGTCCCTCTATGCCAAAATCCGTTTTGCTGTGCCTGGATTCTATGGCAGAACGATTATTTTGGAAAAAGACATCCTGACGGATATAAAAGGGAATTAAGGAATAGGGAGAGCAACCGGATAATGAGAAAAAAGTCAATGAAAAAAGAATGGACAGCAATTCTGGCAGCATTTATAGCAGCAATTTTGTTTGTATGTGTGTTTATGATGGTTGAACGGAAGATGCTGTCTGCCTATGAAAAAATACCCGTTGTGGTAGCTGCAACAGAGATTGATGCAGGAACACAGATAACAAAGGATAATCTGGACACATTATTTCATGTTTTGGAGATTCCCAATGAATATGTGATTTCTGATGCAGTTGTACAGCCAGAGTCTTTGGTCGGACATGTGATTAAAAATACAATCCATGAGAAAGAGATGATAAGCCCATTGGACATAGTTGATCGACAGAGCTGGATGGAAGATCTGGCAGAACCTATCGAATTTACTTTTTCTGCCAGTTCTATTTCTGCAGCTGTTGCTGGAACAATAAGAGGTGGAGACACTATTGATGTAGGCATTGTATATCAGCGGGATAATGGGATACCACAGTATGATGTGGTTGGAAGAGAGATATATGTGAAAGAAGTTTATAGTGATAGTGGCACAATGATACCACGCTCAGATAAAGAGACAATCTGCACCATGTTTCGTGTTGTGATGGAAAAGATGGAGGGAGAGCAGTTGATTGAAAAACTTCGTCAAGGAGACGAGGTAGTAGTGACTCTTCCTAAATAAGGAAATGGAATAAGGTACGTGAATTGATCAGTATGAAAAAGAAAATGATTGGGATTGTGTGCTTGTGTGCAGTGCTTGGTCTTGCTTTTGGGTTTATGTACAGTAAAGATTCACCTGCTGATAGCAGTCCCGTAAGTATGTATGAACAGATGCATGATAAGGCTTACGATGAACTGCGTATGGAGCCGAAAGACATGGGGGAATTATTGAATCAATGGGAAAATAAAACCATGAAAGAAGATGGTATATATTCGTCTGTATCAGGTTGGAAACCTGTTATCAGACGGCTGCAGAGAGGGACGCGCTATTATGCCAAGCCAGGAGCATTTGTCATTGGTTGGCAATATTTAGAAAGAGATGGGACATGTGATTGGTATTATTTTGACGAAAAAACAGGATTTATGGTAAAGGATACAATACTTGATGGGGTGGTGTTATCGAAAGAAGGGTATGCCAAAGCAATTGCAGCAGATTGTGCAGAAACTATCGAAAATATTGGAAAAAGCCAGCATTGCAAAGAAGTGCTTTTAATCGATGACATTGAAACAGACCATAAAATAATTGTTGAGAAACAGGTTTCATTGGTAACTATGAAAGATACAGAGCAAATTATCCGTGGAGAACGTGATAATGAAACACTGATGACGGCAATTCTTGAAGTAAAAGGAAATGGGGAATTAACGCTTGGAGAAGGTATTGTGTTGGACACTTGCAAGGTTGCTAGAAATGGAATTCAGATCAAAGACAATGGATCAGTGTTTTGCTATGGAAAAGTAAACAGTACTGGAGAAAAAACAGGGAAGTATGGTGTCGCAGCATTAGGAAAGAACACATCTGTTACCATGTGTGCAGGCGCAGAAATATATGGTGCAGAAACTGGAGTGTACAGTGAAGGTACAACGATTTTAAAATCTGAAGAAGATGATACAGACAGTTGGATAAAACCAATGGTTGTAAATGCGGCTACAGTATCATCTGGAAAGATGATATCGGAGAATTCTGATCATGGAATTGTTCAAAACGGTGGGACACTGACGATGAGCGGTGGCACAATTTTTAATAATGGAACGCTAGGGAGTGATAAAACGACAGGCTCTTTAGGTGGTGGTGTTTATTTGAAAAATAATGCAACCATGAATATGTCAGGAGGTGTTATCTCAGGAAACAGAGCTTCCTATGGTGGGGGAATCTATGTAAGCTCAGGCTGCAAACTAAATATTACCGGTGGAACCATAGGCGGAAGTAAGATATATGAAAGCAAAGAAAAAAATACAACTGTCAATGGAAATTATGCAAGAGAGCACAAGCGGACAGCTAACGGAACAAAATATGCCAGAGGAAGTGGCGGAGGAATCTATTCTGAAGGAACAGTTTCCATAAATGGAAAAAATACCGTAAATATTACTTGTAATGTGAGTAAAGGGCCTGGTGGTGCGGGTGGAATCCTTGTATATTCTGGAAAAACCTATATAACAGGCAATGTGAATGTAAGCAACAATAAAACATGGCATTCCGATGGAGAAAATAGTTCGCAGGTTGCCTCTGGAGACCCGAACGGAGAAGGTGCAGGAATCAGAGTTGGATATGATTCCGAAAATAAAACTGCAAAGTGTATGATCAATTGTACTGACAAAGCTGGCTATCCAGTAACAAGCGGAACAGTTCTGATTCAAAATAACCAGTCAAGCGGAGATGGGGGAGGCATCTATGTATCCAATGGAACGGGCATGATGTTGGTAATAAAAGGAAATACTAAAATTAAGAATAATGTGTCCCAAAATAGTGGTGGAGGAGGCGTTAAGACTCTCGGTGGAAAACTTTGGATCTATGATGCAGAAATCTCTGGCAATAGAGCAATTGCCGGAAAAGGCGGCGGAGTGCAATCTGCTGGAGAAACAATTTTAAGTGGATGCAAGATTTATAACAATACTTCAGAACAGGAAGGTGGAGGAGTTTGTTTTTATACATCTTCTGTAGGAACTACAGGAAGTGGAACGATTCAAAAATGCAATATATATGAGAATGCATCAGGATATGGTGGCGCTGGTGTGGAAGTGCGGAATGATTCAGAAGTCTTAGTAAGAAATGAATCAAGAATTTATAGCAATAAAAAGACAGGACCAGGAATTCGCTGCACTAACAATGGACGGCTGATATTAGAAGACTGCTATTTGTATGGAAATCAGCACTATGGTCTGCAAAATGATGCTACAACAGTAGTAAATGGAAACACAAGGATTGGTTTTGAAAGCTATCATTCGCTCTCTGCATATAGTGCAAATACAAACGGAAATGGAGCTATTTATAACACAGGTGCATTTACTGTTCATAAAGGGAAGAAACTGCAGATATATAGTGCTGGTGTTACAGGGATTTATAATATTGGAACAGCAACCTTTCAGAATGGTTCTTCCAGCACTCTTTTGGGAAAAAATGCACTAGCGCTTATAAAAAATAAGGGCACTTTGAATGCGGTAGGTGCCGATGAGCAATTAGAGGGCTTGGCAATGTTGTATGGGACTGATGTGACATCTGGTATTGATAACGATGGCGGAGTTGTTAAGTGGAGTGGTTGTATCAATGGGGAATATTTAGTTGAAACTGATAAAATTCAAGTATTGGAATCTTCTGTTAATATTCAAACCGGAATTACCAATCAAACAAATGGAACAGTAACTCTATATACGGAAAGCAGTGTCTCAAATTGTGAGGTCGGAGTTCATAACAAAACAGATTCAACGGCTTATCTTGCTGGTGAGTATATAAAGAATTCTCGATGCGGAGTGCGAAATGCAGGAGATGTGTATCTTGGAACCGTAGGAAATATGAATCTTTCTATGGATGATATTGTCGGTATCTATAATACGGGGATACTCTATGGAAACGAAGATGGTGCTTATATTTGTAGCATTATTGGAACAGGAACGGGTATTCAAAATGAAGGGGTAAGTTACTTAGGAAAGAGTATAAGGATAGGAGCATCAGAGAAAGAAAAGAGAACAGGAATTTATAATGCATCTACAGGTGTATTGCATTTGTCCGGTGGAGAATATCGCAATTCGTCAGAATATGGAGTTTATTGTGCCGATGGAAGTCGTTTTTTTATGGAAGCGGATGCCTGTATTGAAGATAGTAATACAGTGTTTTTGGAGCCAGCATGCAAAATTGAGATTTCAGAAGAATTAAAAACAAAAGGAGTTGTAGCTGTTATAGATACCCAAGAAGGAAAGGATCGTTTTCCTGGACGTATAGTAGTGCAGGTGAATTATGAAGGGGGAACCGGGAAAAAGGAACTTTATGATAGCAATGGAGAACGTCGATTCCTTTTATCATATGATATTTTGGATGATGGATTTCCAGCGATTCTTTTTGATGGTAGCCGGATTGATACAATAGAAGAAGTGGGGATTACTGAAAAGCAGATATATGTAAGTAGTCAGTATCCTGTTACTTTTTTTAGTGGATATGAGCAGATTACAGGTGCACAAGCGTCGGATCTTAATATGACACAAGTTCCACTGACAAAATACTGGATGGAAGATTTGTTATTAGATCTTAAAGCGCCAACCCTTTTGGATGTTGTACTGGCGTCTTCAGGATGGACATTTGGTGGTTGGGAAGATGATGATAAAAGACTATTTACAGAAACAGCGGAATGGTATACAGAAAACTGTCCACTGCAGTTAACTGCCAAGTGGGGGGCTAACGCAACACAGAATTTGGAAGCTTGGTTGTATGATAGAAGTTCTTGGCTTAGAGACGGGATGTCGAAAAGTAAAAGAGATGAAGAATACAAACATTTTCTTGCAGGAGATACAGGAGTTATCACGTTTTTGTGCAAAAATCTTACAAAGGTTTCTATTGTGTGGCCATCGACAGGCGCTCTAGATGAACTTAAGACATATGATACAGGTCAATGTTTAAAAAATGAGGAATTTGATATTCTTTTGTTGACGGATAAGTTGTCTGATCCTTATGAAAACAGTTCTTACCAGTTCAAGGTTCCACTGCAGACACCTCCTGGCGTTTACTATGTGACAGTAACTGGTGTAGATCAACACGGAAATACGTTGGAAGTGGTTTTGAATCTGGTTGTTGAGAATAAATCCATTGCAACAACAATACGGACAAGAATAAGGTAATCTTAATAAATTCTTCTAAGAATATGGCGTGTTTTTCTTAAAAATGCTATGCTATACTTGCTATTAGTTGTAGACTGATAGAAAAGAGGTGCCAGATAGGCATGAGAAAAAATACAAAAAAGATAATCAGATGGATAGAAGTGATAGTCGTATTTCTTGTTATTGTAGCAGTGCTCCTGCGAATGACAAGTTGTCTTTCTGACTCAGATGGAGGCGTGCAAAGGACAGTTGTGCCAGAACCAGAATTTACGGTTGATCTTCTTACATATAATGATTATTCCCGTCCTGGAATCGAAAGAGACAAAATAAATGGAATTGTAATCCACTATACTGCTAATCCTGGAAGTACCGCTAAGCAAAACAGGGATTATTTTGAGGGATTAAAAGATTCAAGAATTACAAAGGCAAGTTCTCATTTTGTTGTAGGTCTTGAGGGTGAGATCATTCAATGTGTGCCTACGGTAGAGATTGCTTATGCTTCCAATGAGAGAAACAAAGATACGATTTCGATTGAATGTTGTCATCCAGATGAAACTGGTAAGTATACAGAAGCAACCTATGAGTCGTTGGTGGAATTGACTGCATGGCTCTGTGATAAGTTCTCATTGGATACGGACGATATCATTCGCCATTATGATGTTACAGGTAAAGCATGTCCTCTTTATTTTGTAGAACATGAAGATCAGTGGAAAATGTTTAAACAGGATGTAAAAGCTTATATTAAAAAACACGGAGAAAAAGAAGAATAGGTATTATGAAAAAGATATATGATTCTTTGCTTGGAAAAGAGAATCTTCGAGGAAATTTGATTGATTTAAAACAGGCAATCAAAACTTCTGAGGAGCGAAAAAAGTTTGAGCAGCTTACAGGTAGAAATTATGATTTTTTGATGAAAATGCTGTTGGAAGATGATCCAAAAGTTAGAAAAAATGTGGCTGCTATTTTAGGAGATTTGAATTGTCAGGATGCGCTTGAAGTGCTTTGGGATGCATATTTAGCAGAGGAGACTCTCTTTGTTAAGGCCGATTATATAAAGGCCATGGCAAAACTTGACTGCAAAGAACTGCTGACAGAGCTTGAAGACCGTTTGGAAGAATTAAAGGGCATGGTTCCAAAGGAAGATGAAAAGAAGCATTTTCAGGCAGAGATTACACAGATACAGCAGATTCTGTTAAGCCAGGGAAAAGTAAAGAAGAATGTATTTTGTGGATACCATGTGGTAAATGAAGTAATTCTTGTTACACATCCTGCATTTCGTGGGGTTACAGCTTCTCAGATTAAGAATGCACCAACTGCCATGATGGGATTTGGTGTTCGCACAAAAACGGCGCAGTTAGATAATCTAATGGAGATCCGTACATTTAAGGAGCTGCTTTTTGTGCTTCACAATGTAAGCTTGTTAAATCCTGATCCAAAACAGATTGCAGATGGATTATTAAATTCAGACATGTTGGAGATCATTGAGAAAAATCATAGTCAGGGCGGACCATTTTATTTTAGATTGGGAATTTCTGGTGCGCTTTCTATGGAGGAAAAAAGCAAGCTGACCAAAAAGACGATTGCGCTTTTAGAGGAAGGAACCAAAAGAAAGTTAGTGAATTCTGCATCTAACTATGAGATAGAGATTCGATTAATGCAGACAAAAGACGGATTGTTATATCCGTGTTTAAAGTTTTATACTTTAAAAGATAACCGGTTTGCTTATCGAAGGAATGTTGTTTCTACTGGTATGCAGCCTTATATGGCAGCAGGGCTCCTTAAGCTTGCAGAACCATATGTAAAAGAACATGCCCAGGTGCTTGATCCGGTTTGCGGAACAGGTACGTGGTTGATAGAACGAAATTATTTAATGCCTTCAAGAACGGCATATGGCGTTGATATTTTTGGTGAGGCTATCGAAAAGGCAAGACAAAATACCAAGATTGCCAATATGAATATCAATTATATCAACAGAGATTTTAGAGATTTTTCCCATGAATATCTGTTTGATGAAATTTGGGCTGATATGCCACAAAAAGGTGCTTTGACTTTTGATGAATTAGAAAAACTATATGAAAAGCTGTTTGTAAGGTCACAGGAGTGGCTTAATCCAGAAGGAATTTTAGTAATCCATTCTGGAGAGACTGGTATGGTAAAGAAATATCTTCGTTTGAATAAGAGACTTCAGTTAGAAAAAGAATTTTGTATTAGTGAAAAACAGAAACAGTTTTTATATGTGATTCGCTATAAATAGCGAGAAGAGTTATAAGATTAAAAAGAGCATGGAATAAGAAACGGCGCTTAAACGCCAGATCTGTTCCATGCTCTTTATTATGTTTGGAGTTATATGCTGCTAGGTAAATGACAAAAAAATAAGCCGCAAAACCACTTGGTCCTACAGCTACCCATTCTTGAATGCAGGAAAAGGGACTTGAACCCTCATGAACGCAATGTTCACACGGACCTGAACCGTGCGCGTCTGCCAATTCCGCCATTCCTGCAAAAAAAATGCGGAAGATGGGACTTGAACCCACACGACTGCAATAGTCACAAGATCCTTAGTCTTGCTCGTCTGCCAGTTCCGACACTTCCGCATATGTCAGCAAATCTTGCCGACCTGAGTATATTAACAAAACAAACATGAATTGTCAACACGTTTTTTTGACTTTTTTAAAAAATACTTAAAAAATTTTTAGACACCAATTGCATTGATCACACCATTGCTAAGAAGAGTTAGAATCAGTGCTGAAATAAGATTTCCGCCAAAAACACTAAAAATGATTTTCTTTGGAGACATACCAAGTACACTGGCGATAATGGCGCCTGTCCATGTGCCTGTTCCAGGGATAGGCACAGCAACATAGGCAACAATTGCCCATGGACCAAATTTTTTTAATCTAGGTAAACTTTTGTTAGCGATTTTGTCCATCCAACCTGTAAAACGTTTCAAATAACCTTTTCTTCTGCAGGCAGCATAAAACCAGCGTGTGAAGTAAGCAAGAAAGGTAAGCATGATAGTGCTTCCGATGATTGCTGCAATATATGCTTTTACAGGAGTAAGACCTACAGCCTGCCCGAATGGGATGGCTCCTTTAACTTCAAACACAGGGACCATTGCTAAAAGAGCGGTCCATGTCATCCTTTTTAATGTCAGCATTGGAAATATCCTCCGTTCATTCATTATTATCAGATTTTGGAAAACTTGTAAATCCAATTTAGAAATTCTTAATAAAATAGTTTGTACTTTGTTGTATTCTTTGCCGTATTCATGCTAAACTCTTAATGATTTATTGAAAAGGCTGGAGGGTGTTATGCTCAAAATTGGATCTCATGTAGGGATGTCTGGAAAAGACATGTTTTTAAATTCTGTCAAAGAGGCAGTTGGATATGGTGCCAATACTTTTATGGTATACACAGGCGCACCACAAAATACCAGAAGAAAAGAACTTAGTGAATTAAATATTCCTGCTGCCTGGGATTGTATGAAAGAAAATGGCATTGAGGAATTTGTTGTGCATGCTCCTTATATCATAAATCTTGGGAATTCAGTAAAACCAGAAACCTATCAGTTGGCGGTAGACTTTTTGGCGCTGGAACTGGAACGAACAACAGCGATGGGCAGCAGCACTTTGATTCTGCACCCAGGTTCTCACGTGGGAGAAGGTGTGGATATAGGGATTAAACAGATTGTGCAGGGCTTGAATCGTGTTCTTACAAAAGACACAGCATGTAATATTGCATTGGAGACAATGGCTGGAAAGGGTTCTGAAATCGGAAGAAGTTTTGAAGAATTGGCGCAGATTTATGACGGTGTAGTATATAGCGATAAATTGCGTGTTTGTTTTGACACTTGCCATACTCACGATGCTGGATATGATATTATTAACGACTTTGACGGAGTGTTGGATCAGTTTGATAGGCTAATTGGAAAAGAACAGATTGCAGTATTTCACATAAATGACAGCAAAAATGTGCGTGGTGCAGGAAAAGATAGACATGCAAATCTTGGACAAGGAGAAATTGGTTTTGACGCCATCTACAATATTGTTCATCACAAAGATTTCCTGCATGTGCCAAAAATTTTGGAGACACCATACATAGCTGATGCAAATGATCCAAAAAAATCATGGCCACCGTATAAAGAAGAAATAGCACGTTTGAGAAACAAATAAATGTTTTTGAAATATAAGGTAGTTTGAAAGAGGGCGAAACAGTATGAAATTAATTTCATGGAACGTAAATGGTTTAAGAGCTTGTGTTACAAAAGGATTTGTAGAATATTTTAAAGAAATGGATGCAGACTTTTTCTGCCTTCAGGAAACTAAATTGCAGGAAGGTCAGATAGATCTTGAACTGGATGGCTATCATCAGTTCTGGAATTATGCTGAGAAAAAGGGCTATTCTGGCACAGCGATTTTTGCAAAAAAAGAGCCGGTGTCGGTTCGCATGGGACTAGGGATTGAAGCACATGATAAAGAAGGTCGTGTAATCACTTTAGAATACGATAATTTTTATCTGGTAACATGTTATACACCGAATGCGCAGAATGAATTGGCACGGTTGCCATATCGCATGGAGTGGGAAGATGCATTTCGCCAATATTTACTTGGGTTGGACAAAGAAAAACCAGTGATTATTTGCGGAGATCTTAATGTTGCCCACAAGGAGATCGACCTTAAAAATCCAAAAACAAATCGTAACAGCGCTGGTTTCTCGGATGAAGAAAGAGAAAAAATGACAGTGCTTTTGGATAGTGGATTTACTGATACCTTCCGATATTTTTATCCGGATGCAGAACAAATTTATTCCTGGTGGTCATATCGATTTAAGGCAAGAGAGAAGAATGCAGGCTGGAGAATCGACTACTTCCTGACATCTAAGAGACTAGACGAGAAACTGAAAGAAGCAAAGATCCATACAGCTGTAATGGGATCAGATCATTGTCCGGTAGAATTGGATATTGAACTGTAAAAATCAGATATAATACATTGAATAAAACGCCTGATTTTGCTAGAATACAACACAGATTCTTTTTTGCAAAATAACAGGATATCCTTCACCGAATGCGTAGAGTGACATTATGCAATTTCGAGAAAGATATGATATTTTAAGACTAATAGGCAGAGGCACAACAGCATCTGTCTTTTTAGTGCGTGATAAACACCTTGATAAAAAATGGGCCGCAAAAATATATGACAGTGGCTTGCTGCAGACAAAAGCAGCTTGGTGGATGATTCAAAATGAAGTAAATGTGTTAAAGATGCTGAATTCTTCTCAGATGCCAAGAATTGTGGATCTGTGTAGAGAAAGTGGAATGGTATGTCTGGTCATGGATTACATGGAGGGCATTACATTAAAGGCATATATTGAACAATATGGGCCGGTATCCGAAGAGACGGCATTAGCGTGGTTAGAAGAACTTTGCAAATTGCTAATCCTGCTTCATCAGTCATCACCTATGATTATATATATCGATTTAAAACCTGAGAACATTGTTATAGATGAGAATGGCGCTTTGTCCTTGATTGATTTCGGAAGCGCCCGATTAAAATCTAATCAGGGACAAATAGATTTTTCTATGACCGGAACAGCAGGCTATACCGCCCCGGAATTGTTTTCTTATGGAGACGATTGCAGAGAATTGCTGGCAGAAACCGCAGATGTGTACAGCGTTGGTGCGGTGGGGTTTTATATGATTACAGGGCTGCACCCATCTAAAAAATCCGAGATATTTGGTGGAAAATGCAGAGAAGAAACGATTGTGAGCAGACCTTTTCGAAAGCTTATAGATGCATGCATGGAAGAAAAGAAACAACGGATTCCCACTATTCTTCAAGTGGTTGAAAAAATTCATAAATTTTTTGCTTAACAGTCAAAAAGAGGTTCGTGCCAGAAGTTAGTCTTGCAATCAAGTTTTTTGTCTCATTACAAAAAAAATAAAAGGAAAAAAGAGATTGGTACGGAAAATAATAACACGGGATTTTTTTAGTATTCGTTTATTACACAAGCAGGAGGAAGTCCATGACAATTCGTGAACAGATGGAACTGTTAGAAAGAACATATCTCAGTCCATTTGCAATGCTGAGTGAAAATTCAGCAGGACGAGAAAGAAAAGAAGAAGAATGCGATATGAGACCGGCCTTTCAAAGAGATAGGGATAGGATCTTGCATTGCAAGTCTTTTCGTCGTTTAAAACATAAAACACAAGTCTTTTTGTCTCCAAAAGGAGATCATTACAGAACAAGATTAACACATACATTGGAAGTTTCTCAGACGGCCAGAACCATTGCCAAGGCTCTTCGCTTAAACGAAGAACTAGTAGAAGCAATTGCGCTGGGGCATGACCTTGGACATACTCCATTTGGTCACTCTGGAGAAAGTATGCTGAACGAACTCTGTGATGGTGGATTTCGCCACAATGAGCAGAGTGTCCGCATTATAGAAAAACTGGAAAAAGACGGCAAAGGGCTGAATCTTACATGGGAAGTCCGAGATGGAATCATGAATCATCAGACAAGCAGCATGCCAGCGACTCTGGAAGGGCAGATTGTTCGCCTGTCAGACAAGATTGCGTACATCCATCACGATATTGACGATGCGGTTCGCGCCCAGGTAATGCGAGAAGAAGAGGTGCCGATGGAATACAGAAAAGTTCTTGGTATGTCCACCAAAGAACGACTCAGCACAATGATTCATGACATTATCTTCCACAGTGAAGGAAAAAATGAGATTTCTATGTCACCGGATGTAGAGGTGGCAATGAAAGGATTGCGAGAATTCATGTTCCAGCATGTATACACCAATCCTGTGGCAAAAGGGGAAGAGTCCAAAGCAAAAGAACTGCTGGAATACTTGTTCCACCACTACATGGACCACGTGGAACTTCTCCCAGAACAGTACACTATTATGTTAGATCAGGGGGAAACCACACAGCGGGTGATCTGTGATTATATTGCCGGCATGACAGACCAGTTTGCAGTGGCAAAATTCCAAGAATATTTCATGCCAAAATCCTGGCAGATATATTAAAAGTCAGAGAAAACACCATGCGCCTTGATGCATAGAGAATCAATATATAAGTATGAGAAAAGGAGGAGGAATATGCCATTTTATTCAGATGAGTTAATTGAAGAGATCCGTTCGCGAAACGATATCGTAGATGTGATTTCCGGATATGTGCGCTTAACAAAAAAAGGCGGAACTTATTTTGGATTGTGTCCATTCCACAATGAAAAGACCCCTTCCTTCTCAGTTTCACCAAATAAACAAATGTACTATTGTTTCGGCTGCGGTGCAGGAGGGAACGTTATCACATTCGTGATGCAGTACGAGAATTTCACATTCTACGAAGCACTGGAACTTTTAGCAGAGCGGGCGGGCATTGAACTGCCAAAGAAAGAAATGTCAGCCCAGCAGAAAAAAGAAGCTGACAAGCGTGCACGACTTCTAGAAATCAACAAAGTAGCAGCCAAATATTTTTACATGCTGCTTCGAAGTGAGCAGGGAAGTCTGGCAAAAAGATATTTCCAAAAAAGAGAATTATCCGAGGAAACCATGAAAAAATTTGGCCTGGGATATTCCAATAAATACAGCGATGATTTGTATCGATATTTGAAAAAAGCAGGTTATGAGGACAGTATTTTAAAAGAGAGTGGACTTGTAACCATCGATGAGAAAAAAGGCGGATATGACAAGTTTTGGAACAGAGCAATGTTTCCAATCATGGATGCCAACAATCGAGTGATTGGTTTCGGCGGCCGAGTTATGGGTGAGGGAGAACCAAAATACCTAAACTCTCCGGAAACAGCTATTTTCGATAAAAGTCGAAATTTGTACGGTTTGAATCTGGCAAGACAGTCAAAGAAACCACAGATTCTTCTTTGCGAAGGATATATGGATGTGATTGCCCTGCATCAGGCTGGATTTGACAATGCAGTAGCTTCCTTAGGAACCGCTTTTACAGCAGGACACGCAAACTTGTTGAAGCGATACACCAAAGAAGTGTATCTAACCTTTGATAGTGACGGGGCCGGTATTAGAGCAGCCCTTCGAGCATTGCCGATCTTAAAAGAAGCAGGACTTACTGCAAAAGTGATCAGCATGGCGCCACACAAAGATCCAGACGAGTTCATCAAAGCGATGGGACCGGAAGCATTCCAGAAACGCATCGATGAGGCAGAGAACAGTTTTATGTTCGAAATCAGGATCTTGCAGCGAGATTACAACTTGCAGGACCCAGAAAGCAAGACGAAGTTTTTCCAGGAAGTGGCAAAGAGAATACTTTCCTTCCCAGAAGAACTTGAACGGGAAAACTACATAGAAGCGGTAGCGTCCAAGTACCATGTGGGATTCGACCAGCTGAGAAGTATGGTGAGAAACCAGGGTACAAAAGGAACATACACAATAAAGGAAAAACCACCATTAAAGAGCGGTATACAAAAAGATAAAAATAAAGTGGACGGTATGAAGCAGTCACAGAAATTGCTTTTGACCTGGCTAATAGAAGATACCAGACTTTTTAAGGCGGTAGAACCATATATTGGACCGGATGACTTTACAGAACCGATTTATCGAGATGTGGCAAGAATGCTGTTTGACCAGTATTACAATGGAGAGATCAATCCGGCCCGCATTATCAGCTGTTTTTCGGAAGAAGAGCAGCAAAAAGAAATAGCAGCCTTGTTCAACGCAAGACTAAAATCCGTGGAGGGTAAGACCCAGCGGGAAAAAGCACTAAACGAAACAATTGTCCGTGTAAAGAAAGCAAGTCTGGATTACAGGCGAGAACATTTGGATCCAACGGATATGGCTGGTTTGCAGCAGCTGATCAATGATCAGAAACAGTTGGTACAAATGGGCAAATTGCATATTTCTATTGATTAAGGACAAAATAAAGACAATTCATGGAAGGATGGATAAGATGGCAGAACAGATGGACCAGAAGACACCAGAACAGGAAGTAGTTGATTTTTCTGCAAAACTGCAGGAACTGCTTGCTTTGGCAAAGAAAAGAAAAAATATTTTAGAGTATCAGGAAATCAGTGATTTCTTCAAAGGTATGGAACTTGGCGCAGAACAGTTTGACAAGATCTTAGAATACCTTGAAAGAAACGGCATCGACGTGCTTCGCATTACAGCAGATGACGATGTAGATGACGTGCTGATTACAGATGATGATGAAGAAATCGAAGTAGAGAATATCGATCTCTCTGTTCCTGATGGGGTAAGTATCGAAGACCCAGTTCGTATGTACTTAAAAGAAATCGGTAAAGTACCTCTTCTGACAGCAGAAGAAGAGATCGAACTTGCACAGAGAATGGAAGAAGGCGACGAAGACGCGAAAAAACGTCTGGCAGAAGCAAACCTTCGTCTCGTTGTTAGTATTGCAAAACGTTATGTAGGACGCGGTATGCTGTTCCTTGACTTGATCCAGGAAGGTAACCTTGGACTTATCAAAGCTGTTGAAAAATTCGATTACCGCAAAGGCTACAAATTCTCCACATACGCAACATGGTGGATCCGTCAGGCAATCACACGTGCTATCGCTGACCAGGCAAGAACAATCCGAATCCCAGTGCATATGGTAGAAACAATCAACAAGCTGATCCGTGTATCCAGACAGCTTCTTCAGGAACTGGGCAGAGAACCAAGCCCAGAAGAAATTGCAGAAGAGATGGACATGCCTGTAGAACGTGTTCGTGAGATCCTTAAGATTTCTCAGGAACCAGTTTCCTTAGAAACTCCAATCGGTGAAGAAGAAGACAGTCACCTTGGCGACTTCATTCAGGACGACAACGTACCTGTACCAGCAGACGCTGCTGCATTCACACTGTTAAAAGAACAGTTAGTAGAAGTTCTTGGAACACTTACAGAGAGAGAACAGAAAGTTCTTCGTCTCCGTTTCGGTCTTGATGACGGCCGTGCTAGAACTTTAGAAGAAGTTGGTAAAGAATTTTCCGTTACACGTGAACGTATCCGTCAGATTGAAGCAAAAGCACTGCGCAAACTCCGTCATCCAAGCCGTAGCCGCAAGCTGAAAGATTACTTAGACTAATTATGACAAAATTATCCAAACGTTTAACAACGATTGCTGATATGGTAACTATTGGGAACCGTTTGGCTGACATTGGCACAGACCATGGATTTCTGCCGTTGTACTTGCTAGAACAGGGCAGAATTCCTTCGGCTTTGGCCATGGATGTGAACCAGGGACCTTTAGACAGAGCCATCGAACACATTCAGACAAACCATTATCAGCAACACATAGAGACACGTTTGTCAGACGGACTGGAAAAACTGATTCCAGGAGAAGTTGACACTATCGTCATCGCCGGTATGGGTGGTGGCTTGATGGTTCGTATTCTGACAAAAGAGTTATGTAAACTAGAAGGCGTAAAAGAATTGATCTTACAGCCCCAGTCCGAACCACAGGAAGTTCGATGCTGCCTAGAAAACATCGGTTTTTCTATTGTGGATGAAGAAATGCTGGAAGAGGATGGAAAATATTATGTTGTGATCCGCGGGATTCCATCCGAAAGAAAGGAATCTTTATCTTCGCTAGAGCATATGTATGGTCCAATACTGCTTCAAAAACAACATCCGGTTTTACTGGAATGGTTACAGAGAGAACTTGGTGTTTGCCAGGAAATTCTTGACCGTTTATCCGGGGAAGGATTAGGGGAAAAAGCTCAGCAGAGACGGCAGGAGATCATGGAGAAACAGCAGATGTTAAAGGATGCTGTGATGTTATGCCAAAAGTAATGAGTGTTACCACTGAGTAGAGCAAGGTAAGATCAGAACGCGAGGTGGACATATGAAAGAAAATAAAGAAAACATGTTTAAGCTTTTCATTCACAATCAGTGGAAGGCGTATTCATATGGCACAACTTATAGAACAATTGCTGAAGAATATCAGCATATGTACAAAGATGACATCATTCTGGCCACATTCGATAACAAACTTGTAGAGTTGAATAAGATTGTGGACCGAGAAGGAACATTGACATTTATTACAACCGCTGATCGGACAGGCAAAAACACCTACCGAAGAAGCGTTACATTTATGATGCTGACAGCAATCAAGGAACTGTATCCGCAGTATTCTGTGTATGTGCAGCACACTATTGGCCCGGGATATTTTTGTGAATTAAGAGATGAAGATGAGAATATCATTGAGCCGAATCAGGATTTTATCCAGACTGTATATGAAAAAATGAGTCAGATGCAGCAGGCAGATTTATCAATTTTGAAATCTAACATGCTTACCCAGGACGCGATGAGAATGTTCTCAGACTTTCACATGAAAGACAAGTGCAGACTTCTTCGTTATCGCAGAAGTTCCAGGATCAATATATACGAGTTGAATGGGTACAAAGAATATTTTTATGGATCCATGGCATGTTCTACCGGTTCCTTAAAATATTTTAACCTGGAACTGTATCAGAATGGATTCGTGCTGGTATTTCCACTGGCAGATGATACAAAAACAGTGCCTGCATTTCGTCATTCTGACAAACTGTATACTATTTTGGATGATTCTTCCAAGTGGAGCACCAGTCTTGGAGTAGGAACCATGGGGGCCTTAAATGATGTGATTGCATCAGGACGCACGCTGGATCTGATCCAGATTCAGGAAGCGGCTATGGAACAGAAACTGTCAGAAGTAGCATGCAAGATTGCAGCAAAAGAAAACTGCAAATTTGTGATGATAGCAGGTCCGTCTTCCTCAGGAAAAACGACTTTTTCCCATCGTTTGTCCATGCATTTAAGAGCCCAGGGACTTTTTCCACATCCAATTGCTTTGGATGATTTCTATGTAAACAGGGATCAGACACCGTTAGATGAGAACGGAGATTATGATTTTGAGTGTTTAGAAGCTATCGACGTGGCACTTTTCAATGAGATCATGGCAGATCTCTTTGAGGGAAAAGAGCGTCAGCTGCCGACTTATAATTTTAAAACTGGCCAGAGAGAGTTCAGAGGCAACACATTGAAGTTAGGTGCTGAGGACATTCTGGTAATCGAAGGGATACATGGACTTAACAGTAAGCTTTCCTATCTCCTTCCGGAAGAGAGCAAGTTTAAGATCTATATCAGCGCTTTGACCCAGCTGAATGTGGATGAACATAACAATCTGTCCACTTCCGATGGCCGTTTGATTCGAAGAATGGTCAGAGATGCCAGAACAAGAAACACAACTGCCAGGGAAACGCTTTCGCGCTGGCCATCCGTGAGAAGAGGGGAAGAGAAAAATATCTTTCCATTCCAGGAAGAGGCAGATGTGATGTTTAATTCAGCCTTGATTTTTGAACTGGCTGTGTTAAAATCGTACGCGGAGCCATTGCTCTTTGGGGTTCCACAGGATTGCCCAGAGCATATAGAGGCGAAACGATTGTTAAAATTCTTGGAATATGTATTGCCAATTCCAAGTGAGAATGTCAATAACAATTCTATTTTAAGAGAATTTATCGGAGGCGGATGCTTCCATGCATAAAACACTGTGAAAACCAGGTTTTCGCAGAAATAAAACAACTTAATAATGAGTAAGACAGAGAATCGCGGCTGCAAGTGTCGAAAGACCGCAGGTGAGGAAAGT